>JAZFQE010000219.1:0-2734 GCA_036444955.1 Gemmatimonadales bacterium | reverse complement strand
GTTGTAGCCCCGCACAGCGGAGAGGGCACGTTCATCTGCTTAACGCCTCCCGACAAACCTGAGCTGGAACGTCGGGAGCAACTCGAGCGGCTGTGTCGAGAGTTGATGTCACGAATTCAGGCATTGGATTTTTCGCTGGACGAACTGATCGACGCGCTCGGCGAGTTGCGTACTGAGGGAGCGCGTGCCAAAGGAAGGCCACAGTGATAAACGAGTCCTCGGGTTCCCGGTATCCTGTGGTGCAAACTGCTCGACAGGAGGTCACCATGCGCTCCAGCTCACCCAACGACACACGATACCCGCTGCTTGCGTTATTGGGCGGGGTAGCGGCGGGCGGACTCACTGCGGGCGGCTTGCTGCTGACGTCAATCGCTGCCCTGGGTGGGTGGGTAGTGCCGACCGTAGCGAGCATCGTGGGCCTGCTCGCAGCCTCGTCCGTCAAATTCGCCGATCAGTGGGAAAAAGCGGTCGTGCTACGGATGGGGAAGTACCGCGGACTCCGGGGCCCGGGCCTCTTCCTCATAATACCCGTAGTGGATCGCGTCAGCTACCACATCGACCAACGCATCCGAACGACCGACTTCGGCGCCGAATCCTGCCTCACAAAAGACACAGTCCCGGTCAACGTGGATGCGATCGCCTTTTGGATTGTGTACGATGCCGAGCGCGCCGCGCTCGAGGTGCAGCACTACTACCAAGCGGTCGTCCTTGCTGCCCAGACAGCGCTACGCGACGCAATCGGTAAACACGACCTCGCTGAGTTGATCCAGTCGCGCAGGGAATTGGGACGTGGTCTGCAGGAAATCCTCGACAAGAAGATGCACGAGTGGGGAATTCAGGTTCAATCCGTCGAAATTCGGGACGTCATTATCCCCAAGGGCCTCGAAGAAGCTATGTCCCGGCAGGCGCAGGCCGAGCGTGAACGGCAAGCGCGGATCATACTCGGCACCGCGGAGACTGAAATCGCGGCCAAGTTTGTCCAAGCTGCCGAAAGCTACAGTGAAAACCCGGTCGCTCTCAATCTCCGAGCCATGAACATGCTTTACGAGAGCATCGTAAAGCGCGGCTCACTCATGGTCGTTCCATCGGCACTGGCGGATTCGCTCAATCTCCCCAACATCCTCGGACTGACCGGCGCAGCCGCCGCGGCTGGCATGAAGACTCCCCCCGCAACACCGGAAGAGGATTCTCGGACCGCCGATGAGAAAATTGAGTGAGTGCCTTTGAGCACGCCATCCCGCAACCCGCCAAGCTACATCCTAGTTCTTATCGTCCGTGAACTTCTTGTACCAGTGCGTACCGTCGCAGAACGGTTTGTTCTTCGATCCGCCACAGCGACACAGCGTGAAGTGCTCCGTTGAAGCACCATCTCCGCGGATCGTATCGAGCAGGTCGGGTCCGCCGGTGACCACGTAAGGTCCGTTCGGAGCAACAAACACGGCTGGGTCACCTTCCCGGTCGCGGTGCTCGACGTCATCGAAGGAGTAACTGAGTGCTCCTGACGGGCACTTCCGAACCGTCGCAATGATCTCGTCGCTCGTCGCTCCAGTCGGGTCGATCCACGGTTCTTGTTTTAGGCGGAAAGTCGAGGGCAGGCCATCAGTGCAACGACCGGCATGAGCGCAAGTGCCCCGGTTGTCGTGAATCGTGATCGTCTCACCCTGGTAGTTCTCCTGCTTGTCCTCAACCCGGTCCTCGAGCTTGGCCGAAGAGAAACCGATCTTTGCATGCGTTCCGTCGCAGAACGGCTTGTTGGCCGATCCTCCGCACCGGCAAAGTGCCATCGTCGGCTTGGTTTCGATCGCGCCCTTTCGGTTACTGAAATTCTCGAGGTCCTTCACCAAATAGGGACCATCAGGCGTGGGGGTGATGCCCGGTTTCAATCCTTTCTCTGAGCTCACGCGAATCTCCTTTTAAGCCAAGGTTGCTTCCAACATCCACAACGATCTGCTAGTACCTCGCGTCGTGCGATCTTAGGACTCATCTTATTCCTTGAATATGCACAAAAACAAGCCCGATTAGCGCTCCGCCCGGCCAGCTCATTGCCTTTGGACCCAACCGAACGCTTCAGCGACCGAGCGGCGGAGTACACTAAGTATCGGCCCTCCTACCCGGCAGAACTTCTCACGTTCATGCGCGACAAGTTAGGACTCACTACCGTCCATGTGCTGGCGGACGTGGGTTCGGGCACCGGCATACTGGCGAAGCTCTTCCTTGACAACGGGAACGTAGTCTACGGAGTGGAGCCGAACGCTGCCATGCGACAGGCGGCTGAAGCGTCCCTTGCCAGCTACGAGCATTTTCACAGCGTAGCCGGACGCGCGGAGGCCACTACTCTCAAACCGGACCAAGCGGACTACGTTGTTGCGGGCCAGGCCTTCCACTGGTTCCAGGCGGACAAGGCTCGCGTTGAGTTTCGTAGAATCCTCAAGCGCGGTGGCTGGGTAGTGCTGATCTGGAACAGTCGGCGTACAGAAGGCGCACCGTTCTTAGAGGCCTACGAAACGTTCTTAAAGCAATGGGGGACCGATTACGCCGAGGTGCAGCGCCGGTACGACGTGACGGCGTCACTCTTGACGCTCTTCGGCGGGTCGGCGTACGAGAGAACGTCATTCGAGAACGCACAAAGCCTTGACTTGGACGGCTTGCGTGGCCGAGTCCTCTCCAGCTCGTACACGCCCGGAGCGGATCATCCGCGGCATGGCGCGATGTTGGACGCGTTACGCGCGCTCTT
>JAZFQE010000218.1:0-2538 GCA_036444955.1 Gemmatimonadales bacterium | reverse complement strand
AGAAGCTGCTGCGCCGCCTGCTGCCGCGGGACGGGGCGCTGCACTACTCCGACCATATCGAGGAGCAGGGGGAGGCGATGTTCGAGCAAGTGCAGCAGATGAGGCTCGAAGGCATTGTCGCCCAGATGGTTGATTCGCCGTATCGGGAAGGCAGGTCTCCACAATGGCTCAAGATCCGCACGCAACGGTCAGACGATTTCGTGATAGTGGGTTACACGGTCCCCAAGGGATCGCGCTCCGGTTTCGGTGCCCTGCATGTGGCTCAGTATCACGGCGACGAGCTTGTGTACGCTGGACGGGTTGGGACCGGTTTTGATTCCCAGCAGCTCGAGCAGATCGCAGATGAGCTGGCCTCTCTGCTAGTAGATGACCCAACCTGCAGCGGTGAAGTTCCCAAGGGAGCCGCCAACCGATGGGTGGAGCCGAAGCTCGTCTGCGAGGTGCGATTCAAGGAATACACCGAAGCCGATCTGCTGCGGCACCCGGTCTTTGTTCGGATGCGCGACGACAAACAACCACAAGAGTGCCAGCGGACCGATGTTAGCGCTTCCCTCGCCGAACCGCAGATCGTCGAGACTGAGCTTTCTACCGCCGACCGGCAGGTCCCGTACACGAATCTCGCTAAGGTCTTCTGGCCCGAGGAGGGTTATACCAAGGGCGATCTCATCGAATATTATCGCTCCATCTCAACTTGGCTACTGCCGTACCTGCAAGACCGGCCGCTTGTACTGACCCGATACCCCGATGGAATCACCGGAAAGTCGTTTTTCCAGAAAGATGCACCCGGATTCGTTCCCGAGTGGGTGCGCAGGGAACGGGTGTGGAGCGAGGGTTCACAGCGCGAGCTGGAGTACTTCGTCTGCGACGACGAGGAGTCTCTGCTCTACATCATCAACCTCGGAACGATCCCCCTCCACATCTGGTCGAGCAGGGTTACGTCACTCGAGAAACCTGATTGGTGCGTTCTCGATCTCGACCCGAAGGAGGCCCCCTTTGCAGACGTTGTGAAGGTCGCCAGGCTCATCAAGAGGCTGTGCGACGAAATCGCGCTGCCATCGTTCATAAAGTCCAGCGGGTCTTCCGGACTGCACGTGCTGTTACCGCTGGCACGGCAGTGTACCTACGAACAATCCCGAATGTTGGGCCAGCTAATTGGACAGTTCGTCGTCATGGAGCTGCCGGATGTTGCAACCGTTAGGCGGCAGGTATCGAGACGAGACGGTCGAGTTTACGTGGACTATGTGCAGAACGGACACGGCCGGCTCATTGCTTCCCCCTTCTGCGTGCGCCCGTTGCCCGGGGCGCCTGTGTCAGCGTCCCTCAAGTGGACGGAGGTCACGGCCAAGCTGGATATCCAGAAGCACAACATACGTACGGTGCCCAAGAGAATGGGAAAACTTGCTGAGGACCCGCTCGTTGGTGCGCTGGGTGACGCACCGGATTTGGTTGAGGTTCTCGGAAGCTTGGAACGACTGATGGCGTGACAGACGAAGAGATCAAGTTCGATTCCGGTACGAAGCTGGGACCGGTTTCCGGCATACTTCACAGACCTCGGGATGCCGGGCTGTTATACGTCTTTGCGCATGGCGGCGGCGCCGATATGCGTCATCCTTTCATGGAACGAATGTCAGTGGAACTCGCGTCACGCGGTGTGGCGACGTTGCGATACCAGTTCCCCTATAAGGAAGCAGGGAAGAGGCGCCCCGATTATCCCAGCGTGTTGAAGCTGACAGTACAGAGCGCCATCGGCGAGGCACAGCGGCTGGCGCCTGACCTGCAACTCATCGCCGGTGGAAAGTCACTAGGTGGCCGGATGACATCCGCGGCCGCCTCGGAAGGCCGACTGCCCGCAGTACGAGGCGTTGCCTTTCTCGGCTTCCCGCTGCATCCGTCCAACGATCCAGGTGTTGAGCGGGCAGAACACCTCCATCGCGTCAGGATTCCCATGCTGTTTCTGCAGGGCACACGCGATGCATTTGCCAGGATTGATCTGATTAGAACCGTCGTGGCTGATCTAGGAAGCGACTCGACTATCCATATCGTTGACGAAGGCGATCACTCGTTCAACGTCCCGAAGCGATCTGGCCGGACGCATGATGAAGTGCTGCGGGAGTTAGCTGAAACGATCAGGGCTTGGGCGGAATCGCTCTAGCCTCTCGGCTTCATCTCCCACAGAACGTTAATGATCACCCACTCGCCGTTGAACTTCCCAACCTGGAGATAGTCTATCCAATCAGCAGCGACAATCTTCACCACTGCTGCGCTGCGATAGATGTCCAGGATCGTTACGTCTTTCTGTTGCCTCTCTGCGGGCGTCTGGGTTCCAAATGCTCGTTGAGTGGCCCCGATCAGCGTCGCGGCGCTCATGTCGCCCAGCTCGCTCACACCCGTCTCTGGGTTGGTTTGAACGATCCGCTTAGCTAGCTGGGGGTGCAGCGCGCTGCGCATTCTGTCGCCGTCGCCCTCATACCAACCCTCGATGTAGTTGAGAGCCGTCTCGACAATGGCGGCTGAATCCGCCGCAGTTTGGCCGTGTGC
>JAZFQE010000217.1:0-21424 GCA_036444955.1 Gemmatimonadales bacterium | reverse complement strand
TTGAGATGTCGCGCGAAATGGACATGGTAGCAGGTTTGCGCGCAGCGAACCGAGGGCGGGCAGGGCGGGCCGGTCGTTTTCACGGAGTTCACGGTACGAATGTGCCGCGAATCAACCTAGGTCTACGCATGGGTAACTAAGGCATGAGTGCGAAGTTTGTTTTCATTACCGGCGGCGTTGTCTCCTCTTTGGGAAAAGGCATCGCCGCCGCTTCTTTGGGTAGGCTCCTCACTGAGCGCGGGCTGAGAGTAACGATCCAGAAGTTCGATCCCTACATAAACGTTGATCCGGGGACGATGTCTCCCTATCAGCACGGTGAGGTCTATGTCACGGATGATGGTGCGGAGACGGACCAGGACCTAGGCCACTACGAGCGTTTCATCGACCGGTCGCTGTCTCAGATGAACAACGTGACGACTGGGCGGATCTACCATACGGTCATCAGCAAAGAACGGAGTGGTGAGTTCCTGGGCAGCACGGTACAGGTGATTCCCCACATTACCGATGAAATCCAGGCCGCGATGAAACGGCTGGGACCGGGTCACGATGTTGTGATAGTGGAAATTGGCGGAACGGTAGGTGACATCGAATCCCTCCCGTTCCTGGAGGCTATCCGACAGTTGCGACAGGAGGTTGGCAGGGAGAACTCTATCTTCATTCACCTCACGCTGGTTCCCTTCGTCTCGGCTACCGAAGAGTTAAAAACGAAGCCAACCCAGCATTCCGTCCGGGAACTCATGGAGACGGGGATTCAGCCGGACATTCTCATCTGTCGCACCGAGCATCCGTTGTCCGAGGCTATCAAGCGAAAAATTGCCTCGTTTTGTAACGTCGACTTCGGCTGCGTGATTGAAGACCGCAATGTACAGACGATCTACGAGGTACCGCTTGAGCTGAACAGGCAGAGGTTGGATGGTGAGGTATGTCGGCGGCTTGGGCTCAACACAAAGGAGCCTGACCTCCGGTCGTGGGCAGCGATGGTTGATCGTGTGCGTCACCCGGAAGATACGGTTCGAATTGCAGTCGTCGGCAAATACACTGAGTTGAAGGACGCCTACACATCGATAAGAGAGGCGTTGGTTCACGGCGGCATCGCCAACAAAGTGGGAGTCGAGCTGCAATGGATTGCCAGCGCGCGGTTTGACGACGTGGAAACGGCAGGTCGGCTACTCGAACGGTGCCACGGTCTGTTGGTGCCAGGTGGTTTCGGGGAACGTGGCGTCGAAGGAATGGTCGAGGCGGTGAGGTGGGCTCGGGAAAACGAATTGCCGTTCCTAGGCATCTGCTTGGGACTGCAGACGGCCGTGATCGAGTTCGCGCGGAATGTTTGTCAGCTAGCGGAAACCAATTCGAGTGAGTTCGAGGCGGAGTGCGCTCACCCAGTTATATCACTGATGGATTCTCAGCAAGATGTACAGGACGTCGGGGGAACCATGCGCCTCGGAGCCTATCCTTGCCGCCTGACGCCAGGTTCGCGGGCTGCGAAAATTTATCCCACACAGGAAGTGAGCGAACGTCACCGACATCGCTACGAGGTCAACAACGAGTATCGTGGAGTGTTGGCAGAATACGGTATGCTGTGCACGGGACTATCACCCGACGGCTCACTGGTTGAGCTCTTTGAGCTGTCAAACCACCCCTGGTTCATTGGCTGTCAGTTCCATCCGGAGCTGCGGTCCCGGCCTAACCGCCCACATCCGCTGTTCACGAGCTTCGTGAGCGCCGCTCGTACTAGAAAGGCGAGCTCGGTAGCAGTCGAGGATATGGCGGGGGCAGGCACGTGAATGACGTCGTTGTTACAGCAGCGCCCACTGGTCATAGCCGGCCCATGTGTTCTCGAAGACGGCGACGTCAACCTTCGGATTGCCGAAAAACTGCTTAACATTCGCGACGACCTAGACGTCGCGGTTGTTTACAAAGCCAGCTTCGATAAAGCCAATCGTGCTCGACTGATCTCCCCTCGCGGTCCGGGACTTGAGAAAGGTCTCGCGATCCTCCGCGACATCGGCGAAGAGACCGGTCTTCCTCTCCTGACAGACGTTCACGAAATCGGCCAGATTGAGATTGTTGCCGAAGTAGTGGACGTTCTTCAAATACCCGCGTTTCTCTCTCGACAAACAGATTTGCTCACTGAGGCGGGGGCGGCGGGCAAATCTGTTAACATCAAGAAAGGACAGTGGCTACAGCCGGCTGATATGGTTGGCGCGGTGGAAAAGGTACGCGCTTCGGGTTGCGATGATGTGGCCGTCACAGAGCGCGGAACCTTTTTCGGCTACGGAGATCTCGTGGTGGACATGAGGAATTTCGGTCGTCTCAAGCGAGCTACCGGAAGCAGCATCATCTTTGACGTGACGCACTCGGTCCAGCAGCCGGGACGCGGGCGCGGCGGCACCAGCGGTGGAACAAGGGAGCACGTGTTGTCACTGGCGGCCGCTGCGGCAGCTGCCGGGGCGGACGGTTTTTTCGTAGAGACCCACCCTAATCCTGAGCTTGCCACCAGCGACGCTGCCACCGTTTGGCCATTGGATGATTTGGAACGACTGCTGGATCATGCCCTTTGCATTTGGCAGGCCGCTCGAGATTCAGCTCGTTACACGGAAGCCTCGGTGGAGGGGTGAGCGATGCGTACTAGGAATTTGTTCGTCGCATGCGCGCTGCTTGCCGCTTGCTCCGGCGCTGAACAACCTCCGACCACGGTGACCTTTGGCAACGAAGCTGATCAAATATTATTTGGCCTCTCGCTCACGATCACCTCCGAGGGAGTGATGCGGGCGGGGATCGAAGCGGACACCGCCTTTCAATACGAGGCGCGACAGCTGTCGGAGCTGCGCGGTCTGACCGTCTATTTCTACAATAGCGTTGGCGAGCGCACTTCAACGCTTACTTCACGTGAGGGTACGTACAACTGGCGCTCAGAGGATATGGAGGCAAGGGGTAATGTAGTGGCGGTGACCCCTGATCAGCGCCGGCTCACGACTGAAAGCCTCATCTATGCGCGGGCAACAAACAAAATCTCGGGTTCTCAGCCCTTTGTCTTCGACTCGCCGGATCAACACCTCACGGGCGAAAGTTTCACTTCGGACCCTGACTTCAAGAACGTCGTTGCCGTTCATCCGAGTGGTACACTCGGCCAGCTGGATTTGGATAGGTAATGACCGTGAGGGCGAGGCATGCGATCGGCATGGCGATCGTTTGTGGCGCCGTCTTTCCCAGCATCAGCGAGGCGCAATCAAACTCCTGTCAGGTGAACATTGACAGTGTGGGTGGCACGGGGAGACAGATCGAACTCTCGCAACAGCGCTTTCGGTATCACATGGGTGGAGGCGTGTGGGCTCACTGTATCGGCCAGCTCACGCAGATGAGATCGGATAGTGTGGCTGGTTACTCGGAATTCCACCGCTTGGACATGCTCGGCGACGTCTGGTTTCAAGATACCAGCGTTGTGCTCACGTCCGATCGAGCAGTTTATTTCCTGGCGGACGAAAGACTGGAAGCATACGGTAATGTAATACTCACGAACCGCACCACGGGTTCCTCGCTGTCGGGCCCCAACCTGACATACTACCGAAAGGTTGTCGGGCTGCGGGATTCTGCAGAGGTATTCGCCACCGGAAGACCGACCGTTGAATACCGAAGCGAGGAGGATCCGCGCGCGGAGCCTTACGTCATCATTGGAGACAGAATCCGATTTCGCGGAAGTTCCGCTGCGTGGGTCGGGGGGAACGTAGACGTGACGCGAAGTGACCTCACCGCTCACGCCGATAGCGCCACCTTGGATGCTAGTTTGGGCGACGGACAGTTTATCGGAGACGCCCAAATCACAGGCGGAGACTCCGCCTCCTACGATCTCGCAGCGCGATCTATTCGCTTTCGCATCGAGGAAAACGAGTTGACGTGGGTTCAGGCGCGATCCGACGCCCGGGCCGCCAGTGAAGCATGGAACTTAACGGCCGACACACTCGAGTTCGAACTCGCAGGGGGGTTGATCGAGTCGGGTATCGCCTGGGGGGATTCTGTGACTCCCGCGGCCACATCAGCAGATTACGTTGTGACTTCAGACAGTATGGAGATCGACACACCCGATCAAGTGCTACAAGAATTGCGGGCATATGGCGACGCCCTTGCGAGATCGGCGGCGACCTCGTCCGAAGAGGAATCAGATTGGGTTTCGGGAGAGCTTCTGACCGTCCAATTCGGTTCCGACGAAACGGGTAAGCGGATCATTCGTACACTGGACGCGGAGGGCGACGCGCGAGCATTCTATAAGCTGTATGGAGAAAGCAGCCCAAGTCGTCCAGGTATAAACTACTCCAGGGGTGACAGGATAATTGCGCGGTTTGGCTCGCGAGGTATTGAACAGGTCGATGTCTTTGGAAATGCGGACGGTGTTTATCTCGAGCCCGGTGAGAGGCTAGAGTGATCAACCGTGTTGTTGCTTTGCTCAAGGGAGGTGACCCGTCGCTCCCGCTGGCGATCGTGGCGCTGCTCGACGTGGCAGACGAATTGGGTGAGGCAACGTTTGCCAGGCTCGCGGTGGCGTACCGGCAAGGTCACATTGAGCTGACGCGGTTGGAAAGAGGCGAAGCCGAGCGTCAGCGTGGGGTTCTTTCAACTGACGAGGTTAGGCGCCATTTAGAATCGTCCGTGTTACCGCGCCTTGCGAACAAAGGATTCCTGGAACCTCTTGAGGAACAGCTCAGCGACGGAACCAACCTTAAAGTTCCGCCTGAGTTGTGGCGGGACCTCTCCGCCGACCGCGTCGCCATAAAAGACCGTCTCATGGAGATGGCGCTCGATACAGTGCGCAGCGCCGAGACCTCTGGCGGCATGGCTGCGCTCACTCACGGCTCGGTGCTGAAAGGAGACAACCTAACCAAGGCCTACCGGAAGCGTCGCGTAGTTGACTCCGTCGATCTCGAGCTCAGGCAGGGTGAGATCGTAGGTTTGTTGGGCCCGAATGGTGCTGGAAAGACGACTACGTTCTACATGATTGTGGGATTGATCAGGCCGGAGACCGGAAAGATATACATCGATGGCGAGAACATATCCGGCTTGCCAATGTATCTGCGCGCGCGGCGCGGCATAGGATATCTCTCACAGGAACCCTCCGTTTTCAGGAAGCTGACAGTCGAGCAAAATGTTATGGCGATCCTGGAAACTTTGAAGATGTCCGACGAGGATCGACGTGAGAGGCTAGAACAGTTACTGGATGAACTGTCTATCAAGCATCTACGGAAAGTGCCCGCCTATTCACTTTCTGGAGGGGAGCGCCGCAGGCTGGAGATAACGCGGGCGCTCGTTACCGATCCCAAGTTCATGTTGCTGGATGAGCCGTTTGCCGGGGTTGATCCCATCGCGGTTCACGATATTCAGACGATTGTGGCCGGCTTGCGTCGCAGGGGAATCGGCGTGCTAATAACTGATCACAATGTGGAACAGACATTAGACATAGTGGATCGCGCCTACATAATGTTCGAAGGTAAGGTGCAGGTGTCGGGTACCGTTAGAGAGCTCGTGTTCAATGATCATGTTGCCGACGCCTATTTAGGCCCCACATTGACAGCCAGGCTGAGAGGCCGGCTCGGAGAGGCGGCGTGAAGCAATCGCTGCAGCAGACGACTTCGCTCAAGCAAGAGATGCGGATGAACCCTCGTCTCTATCAGGCGATGGATCTCCTGTACATGCCTCTCATGGATTTGCAGCAGCGTCTCAAAGAAGAACTGCTAGTCAACCCTTTCCTGGAGTTGTCAGATCCGGATGTCGAGCAGGAAGACGACGCGGTGCCAGTGGAGGCGGACAAAGACCTAACCGATCAGGGGAAGGACGAAAATGAAGTTGATTGGGAGGATATCCTGCTTGATGGCTTTCAGAGCGCCCCTTCGGCTTCCACCTACGAAGATCGGGAGTTCTACGAGCGCGTCCCGGTGGAGATGCACGATCTCACAGACCACCTACGGGATCAATTGAAATTACTAGATTTGAGCGACGCTCAGTATGCGCTGGCCGATGAAATCTTGGGGAATATCGGTGATGACGGTTACCTGCAGGCCAGTTTAGAGGACGTGGTTCGGGGTGCTAATTCAGAGAGCAGGCGGCTGGGTGAGGAGGGCGCGGATGTCGAGCGAGAGGAAACCAACATGTTTTCTCGGGAGCAGGCCGAAGAGGTGCTCAGGATCGTGCAGACGTTGGACCCTCCGGGCATAGGTGCGCGAGACCTACGCGAGTGCCTTCTGTTACAGTTGCAACATCTTGGTGAGTCGGATACGTTGGCTTACAAACTCGTGCTCGAGCACTTTGACGACCTGATCGCTCACAGGTGGAGCCACTTGGCGAAGACATGTGCTCTCGAGCCAAGAGAGGTTCAGGATGCCACAGACCGGCTAGCCGCCCTCGATCCCAAGCCGGGTTTGCGCTACTCCATTTCGACCAGTGACTATGTGACGCCGGACCTGATCGTTGAAAAAATAGACGGCATGTACAGGGTGTTCCTGAACGATACTGGTATCCCCAGATTGCGAATCAGCAAAATCTACCGGGATATTGCTGCGGACAAGCGGAAGTTTGTTGGTGAGAACAAGGAGTTTATTACCAATAAGCTGAATAGCGCCTCATGGCTCATTCAGGCAATTGAGCAGCGGCGGCAGACAATGTTGAAGGTTATGAACTTCATCGTTGACCGGCAGCGCGACTTCTTTGAGAAGGGAATCGAGCACCTGAAGCCGCTAACACTGCGAGAGGTGGCTGACGTCATACAGATGCACGAATCGACAGTTAGCCGGGTTACCAATCAGAAATATGTTCAGACACCGAGAGGGGTATATCCACTAAAATTTTTCTTCTCCAGCAGCTTGGGAACCTCGACCGGCGAGGATGCGAGCGCGCGCGCGGTTAAGGCGCAGATACAGAAGCTGGTCTCAAACGAAGGCACTGAGCGGCCGCTGACCGATTCCCAGCTTGGTGAGTTGCTCAAAGTAAAGGGGGTCAATATAGCGCGCCGGACTGTGGCAAAGTACCGGGATCAGCTAGGAATTCTCCCCGCCCGGATGCGGAAACGGGTATGACACTGGCCAGCCGCAATGGAAGTGTAGAAGTCAGCGTTCTTGTCCCGGCGAAAGACGAGGCTGAAAACCTTCCCGAATTTGTGAGGCAGTGTGCCGTCGCCTTGGAGGGCGAGGAGTACTCCTGCGAAGTGGTCATAGTGAATGATGGAAGCGTTGATGACACGGCGGAAATCCTACGGCAACTTGCTTCGGAGAATGCTTTCGTTCAAGTAGTTTCCCATCGCAGCCAGAGAGGCATCGCCGACGCCCTTCGCACTGCGGGCGATAGGGCACGCGGCAAGATATTGGTTTTCTATCCCGCAGACCTCCAGTATGCACCCAACGAGATTCCCGGTCTCGTAGAGCCGATTCGCAACGACGTGGCTGACATGGTTACGGCCAGAAAGGAAGGGAACTACGAGAAGGCCTTCGTGTCGCGTGTGTACAATTGGCTTTGCCGGTTCCTGTTCGGAGTTCAGGTGACCGATCTGAACGCGGCGAAAGCCTACCGTCGCGAGATAATGGACGTGCTTCCGGCGCGGCCCGATTGGCACCGATTCATGGCTGTTATCGCGGCGGCTGAGGGCTTTAGGTTGGCGGAGCGGTCGGTGACGTTGTATCCTCGGCGTGCCGGGCAGTCGAAGTTCGGATTGGGTCGGATACCGGTCGGCGTGCTGGACCTGATGTCCGTGTGGTTTCAGCTTCGATTCGGCCGCAAACCGATGCTCTTCTTCGGCCTGTCTGGGGGAATACTGTTCCTGGTGGGATTCGTCGTCGGTGTCGCCGCGCTGGTGCTCCGCTTCGGATACGGGTACGGTTTCCGGCCGCTGCTAGATCTCGTCATGGTGCTCGTCATATCGGGCATCGCGCTTTTCGGCTTTGGGTTTGTTGGGGAGATGCTGGCTGGTACGAGAGAGGAAATTCGAAGCCTCGCGGCGTCCATCGATAGACTGACTAGCGAGATCGACGGACGTCGCTAAACGGCCGTCGGTGAAGATACTAGTCCTCGCCCACGCCTACCCTCGTTGGCGTGGTGATGTAGCCGGTGCATTCATTCATCGTCTTAACTCCGCTCTGTTGAAGAGATCTCATAACATCACCGTCATTACTCCCGCAGAGGAGAACAGCTGGGGCACGGAGGAGTTGGACGGCGTGGAGGTGATGAGGATCAGGTATGCACCCGCGAAATGGCAGAATGTAGCATACAAAGGAACCATGGACGCTGCAGTCAGGCGTCCACTCGGCGCTCTTGCGGTGGCGTCCTTAATTTTGCGCCAGGCATCAATTGTGAGAGGGTTCCGCCGGAAGGGTGTGAAAATAGTGCATGCGCATTGGTGGATACCGGGTGGTTTGACTCAGTTCATGAGCCTCAGCGGTATCCCACACCTGCTGACCCTCCACGGGACAGACATTCGGATCATGGAAAGTTCGTTGCCTGCGAGATTGGTCGCCCGAAGAGTCATCAAAGGCGCGACTGCAGTGACAACCGTCTCCAACTTTCTTGCTGAGAAAGTATCAGTGCTTACCGGCATTACCAGATCGAAAATCAAGGTCTTGCCGATGCCGACTGAGATCAATGGTGGTTTTGAAAGTGCAGGTAGTGGGATCGTGGTGACAGTGGGGAGACTTACAGCTCAGAAGAGAATTCATGTCTTGCTCAAGGCGCTGCAAATCCTGCGTCACGGTGGACGAGAGCTGCAACTCAAGGTAATCGGGGACGGACCGGAGCGAGATCGGTTAGTGAGGCAAGCCACCGACCTAGGGATGCAGGACAGTGTAGAGTTCGTAGGCGAGGTGTCACCGAATCGGATTGCTTCGCTACTGCGCAGCTGCGATGTGTTTGCTTTTCCAGCAGTTGACGAAGGATACGGCCTTGCAGCCGCCGAAGCCTTGATGCTAGGAATTCCGGTCGTCGCTGCGCGCTCCGGTGGAGTGGTCGACACGGTGCCCGAGCGGGGTGCTGGACGACTTGTGGAGCCCGACAATCCCGACGCCTTGGCCCAAGCTGTAGAGGCCGTGCTGACGGATTCCGATGCACGATCGCAAGCGCGAGAGGTGGGAAAGTCTCTCAGAGAAAAGCTGAGTGCCGACCGGGTGGCTCAGGAGTATGAATCTCTCTATCGAGAAATCACAGGCGGCGAAGTGATGTGAGGCGCAGAGAAGGAATTTGGCTGGGACAGGTGCTGCTGTCAGTCGTGCTGGCATACTTCATATGGCGCCGTCTTTCGGCAAGCTGGGGCGAATTCGGCTCACTCGAAATCAACCTTGAATTCAAACCAGCGTGGCTCGTAAGCTCCGCGATTCTCGTCTGGATTTCCTACAGCATCCTGATCGCGGCGTGGAAGGGAATACTCAGCGGCTGGAAACAACACATTCCTCCGGTGACGGCTGCCGCCATATGGTGCCTTTCAAACTTGGGTCGGTATCTTCCGGGCAAATTGTGGTCGCTTGCGGGCCTCGCACTCCTGGCCCGGAGAGTCGGTGTGAACCCGCTGGCTGCAACGGGGTCGGCGCTGGTCATGCAAGCGCTAGCCGTGGGTACGGGAATAGCCGTGTTGGTAGGTGTTACACCTAGTTCTATCACGACCGTCAGTGTCGTCGTGGCTCTCGTTGTTGCCGCCATTATCGTATCGTTACTCTGCGCGCCGTTCGGTGCCCGGTTGATTGCGAAATTGTCAGGGAGAGATTATGAGCCGCTGCCGTTTTCCGTTGTTCTTTGGGCGGTAGGGGCCACGCTGCTGTCGTGGATAGTTTATGGAATCTCGTTCTGGATGCTGAGCAGGGGAATCTTGCCTGAGTCTGAGTTCACTATTTCAGCTGCGACGGGCGTGTTTGCGGCGGGATATGTCGTCGGTCTTTTGGCGCTGTTTGCCCCAGGGGGAATTGGCGTGCGGGAAGGTGTCTTCATCGCGCTGCTCACGCAGCCGTTGGGACCGGGCGGAGCAGTTGCGCTCAGCGTTGCCTCTCGACTCCTCCTGACCCTCACCGAGTTGACGGCTGCGCTTGCGGTTTCGCCGTTCAAATCGCGCTTGGCAGGAAAGTGACGTTGCATTCCGACAACAGCGAGTCAGGCTTAAACCGCTTCGAGCCAGCATTTCCGACACTCATAGCGCTTGGAATTCTCGGCTTCTGGATCGTGATACTCTCGCTTCCGATGTTAAACGGGCAGTTCCTCGCGGGACCGTTCAGCGATCAGTATGCTACCGGTTACGCCTTCCGACATTGGGGAGCGGAGCAGTGGAGGATCACCGGAAGCATTCCCCTGTGGAATCCATTGATCTTTGGCGGTATGCCGTTTGTGGCAGCCATGCACGGGGACATCTTCTATCCCACGGCATGGCTGCGCCTTGTGTTTCCCACAACAGCGGTACTGAACTTCGGTTTTTTCATCCACTACATCCTAGCCGGATTCTTCACATACGCCTTCTTGCGGCGACTACGCGTTGCGTGGTCAGGTTGTGTCGTCGGGGGACTTAGTTATCAACTTTCGGGCGTCATCGCCACCTATGTCCAGCCGGGTCACGACGGGAAACTCTATGTAACAGCATTGCTTCCGCTGGCGCTATTGGCTCTCGTTTTGGCGCTCAGGGAGCGACGGTTTGAGGGATATGCTCTCTTTGCCGGGACCGTTGGTCTTGGACTGCTGAGCCCACATTTCCAGATGATGTATTATCTCTTGCTCGTTGCGGGGTTGTTTGCCCTCTACCTTACCTTTGGCGAACCCGACCAGCGAGCAATATCGGAAAAATTCGCAGGGCTGGGTCTCGCTTTGACTGCTGTGATCATCGGATTCGGTGTTGCGATGATTCAGATCTTGCCGTTCCTCGACTACCTACCGTTTTCGCCGCGCGCCGAAGGCTATGGCGGGTTCGAGGATTCGGCATCATATGCCATTCCGTGGTCGCACGTCGGCGAGTTCTTTCTCGCGGGTTTTGTAGGCGACAGGACTACATATTGGGGAGCAAACCCGCTAAAGCTTCATTCCGAGTACCTCGGTTTGTCGGTACTCGCCCTGGCCGTGCTGGGTGCTTTCGGTAACAAGCGGCGCCTGGTGATTTGGCTGGGATCGACCGGCCTTCTCCTATTGCTGGTCGCTCTTGGCTCGAGTACGCCGTTTTACCGCTTGTGGTGGGAAGTGATGCCCTTTGTAAAACAGACCCGTGCTCCGGGCATGGCGCTCTACGTCGTCTCGTTTGTGCTCGCTGTGTTTGCCGCGCTGGGTGTTGAGCGTGTTGAACTCAGACATGGGGTAAGACACGCCATGGCTTGGATCGGAATAGGCGGCGTGATCGCGCTGCTCGGTGCTGTCGGCGCCTTCGGAGTGCTAGCTGAGTCGTTTGCGCAAGGCGGAGGGCTTGCCACTACTAGGTTAGCTCAGATTGAAATGGCACGAGAGGGAATCCGCTGGGGTGCGTTATCTGCTGGGCTCGGGCTCGTCATCGTGGGGGTCTTGGCTGTTCTCTACGCGAAGGGCAAAATCGCGTTGGGCGTTCTGGGGCTGCTCCTGGCGGGAGTGGTAAGTGCTGACCTGTGGCGCAACGCGCGCAGTTTTTGGGTGTACAGTGATGTGCAGAACGAGCTTTTCGCCGGTGATGAAATCGTGCAGCATCTGCAGGGATCGAGTGAGCCTTATCGGGTGTTGGACATGGGCGTCTTTGCTCGAAGGGACGCCTATCCCGGGTCTTTCCTCATGGCCCAGGGCGTTCCACAACTCTTCGGCCACCACGGTAACGAGCTGCGCCATTTCGATGAGCTGTGGGGAGGAAAGAATAGGTGGGTCAACTTTGGCAACACTAATCTGTGGGATCTTTATGCCATCGATTACTTATTGGTTCCTAGTGGTATCCCGGAACTCGACAGCATCCCGGGCTACACCCCGGTTTCAGGGTACACGAGGACGTCTGCCGGTGTGCTGACGAGGTTATACGAACGGAACGCGGTCAAATATGCAAGGCTCGTTCCCGGTGGAATCAAACTTCCCGAGAGCCAGATTATTCCGACTCTCCTTAACCCGAGTTTTCCGGCGGACTTGCTTGTGGTCTTTGATGAGTCAACGGATGTACAAGTGGAATCTCTCAGCCAGTTGCCGGATCCGTTCGCCGTAGAGGCACGCGTTGAGGACTGGGAACCCGGACGAATGAGAATCGCGCTCCAGCCTGCAGCACCGCGGGACGGCTACTTGCTCGTTAGTGAGAACTATTATCCCGACTGGCGTGCCGTGGTGAATGATGTTGAGGTTCCGGTGTACCGTGGCGACCACAGTCTCATAACTGTTCCTGTGTCGGCGGGTGCAAGGAGTATCGAACTGAGATTCGAGAGCGACGACTACCGAACGGGTAAAAGGATAACGTTTGCGTCAGTTCTAATTGTCTTGTTCGCAGGCATGGTGCCGTTGGTGCGCGGGAGGTCCCGTGGCTGAAAAAGCACTGGTCATCATCCCGACGTACAACGAGTCCGCGAACCTTTCTCAAATCTTGCCGCTCGTGCTGGAACAGGATCCCCGAATCGATGTCTTGGTTGTCGACGACGGGTCGCCTGATGGTACCGGGGAAATCGCTGACTCGATTGCGCAAACGAACAGTCGGGTAAACGTACTTCATAGAGAGAAGAAGCTGGGATTGGGAACCGCGTACATTTCCGGTTTCAGCTGGGGGCTAGAGCGAGACTACGAGTACCTCTTCGAAATGGATGCGGATTTCTCACACGATCCGGATCACATCCCCGAGTTCTTGGAGGCGGTTACTGACGCTGATCTGGTGTTGGGGTCGCGTTATCTGGGAGGAAAGGTGACCGTGGTCAACTGGCCCATGGGCCGGCTGCTCTTGAGTTATTTTGCGAACATCTACGCCAAAGTTGTTACCGGTCACAATATCTGCGATGCAACTGGCGGATTCAAGTGCTTTCGGAGGAGGGTTCTTGAATCGCTCGACCTGGGCTCGGTGCGCTCCAACGGCTATGCGTTTCAGATCGAGATGAGTTTCAGAACGTGGCGGAAGGGGTTTGACATCAAGGAAATCCCGATTGTATTCACCGATCGCACCGACGGGCAGAGTAAGATGTCGGGGGCGATAGTGCGAGAGGCCGTTTGGATGGTGTGGCGGTTGAGGCTGCAGGCTTTACTTGGGCGCCTATGAATGGAACAGTCATCTACAAGATGTCGGGGTCAGGCAACGACTTCGTCTTTCTGGACGGCCGGTACTCCTCGCGTTCCGACTGGACTCCGCAGGCCATCGCAAAGATTTGTGCCCGTCGCAGCGGTGTAGGGGCGGACGGCCTCGCGATCTTGGATCGAGGTAGCCAGCCAGGACGGGTCAAATTCACGTTCTTCAATGACGACGGGTCCGAAGCCCCGATGTGCGGCAACGCGGCCTTGTGTGCGACCAGGCTGGCTGTGCGATTGGAGTTGGTCTGCGGACCTGAAATGGTCCTTGAAACGGAAGCCGGCGATTTCCCAACCAGATGGCTCGATGGTCCCGGGGAGCGGGCCGAAATCCAATTAGCCGATATGCAGGCTAGTCCTGTAGATATTGAGCCTGCGGCAGGAGAACGCTCTATCGGCTTCTTCACGGTGGGGGTGCCGCACCTTGTCGTCCTGGTAGACGCTCTCGACACTCCGGATCTGATGGAGCGAGGCAGAGAGCTCAGATATCACGTCTCGGTCCAGCCGGACGGGGCAAACGTGAATTTCGTTGCTCGGCGTGAAGGGGTAGGGTGGAGGATGCGGACCTACGAGCGAGGGGTGGAGCGAGAGACGCTGGCGTGCGGTACAGGTGCAGTCGCTTGCGCTGCCGTTTTGGCGCACGAAGGCAAGATCACCTTACCCTGGGAGGTGGAAAGCGCTTCTGGAATGCGGCTGGAGGTTCACGGGAGGCTCGATGGGTCTTGTGATCTAGCTGGCATCCGTGACCCCGGTCTCGTCGGTGAGGGGCGTTTAGTTCTGCAGGGCGTTCTTGTTCAGCCGGGATTCAACACTCCTTAATCACCCCGACGTGCCCTGAAGGAGTCGCTGCGAGTCGGAACAAGGGTGTAACATGTTGTTTTACGGGACGTTAGGGATTCGTGGATAACTCCGGAAGTCAGTTGTCCACACGCGGGCTGTGTGCGTTTAACATAACATATCTTATACGCCATAGCTGAGCCTCGTTATCGCACTGTCCACGCTCCACGCCAACACCCTTTTTCCGCCTATTTCTTCCCTCCAATCGGGTTAATCTTCACCGGCCAACTTCAGCCAGACGCATCCGTGCCTCCGAGATGCTGGGCGTGTCCACGTATTCATCGATCACGCTCTGGTACGCCCGCACCGCGGCGCTAGTGTCTCCCGCCAGCACATGTGCGCGTCCTGCCTCAACGAGGTATTCGGCCGTGAGAAAGTCGAACCGGGATGCCGCTGAGGCTGCCTCGTACGCGGCCGCCGCGGCACCAGCCTGTCCCACCTCTTCCAGTGCGACGGCGAGCAGAGCGTTCGCCGCAACTTTCAAATGCGTTGGTGGACCGGACTGGATGAACGATCTAAGCTCAGTGACCGCTAGCGGAGCTTGGCCCCTGAGCAACCTCACATGAGCTAGGAGAATCGATGCCTGATTGGCCGCGCGCGTTCCCTCGAACGTACTCACAACGCGGCTCAGATCGTTCGCGGCTAACGGCAGGTTACCGACACTCACCGCTACACGTGCTGTCTGTATGGCACGTTCAGCAAACAGCTCCTTCCGCGCTCGCGCAGCGACGCTGAACCACACGACACCAGCCACCACGAGCACGCCGACCCCGCCACCAACGGCCTTGCGTCCGTGCCGCCTTATGAATTCGAGGAGTCGCTGAGTGCCGTCGTGTGTCGACCGATCTCCCTGTGACTCCGTCTGGGCCGCCATTACTTTACCCTGTGTTCTGATGCTTTTCTCGCGATGCTGTCTTGCAGCTCAACCGATGATGATCGTGCCTAGAAATGCCCCCGGAGGGATTCGAACCCCCGGCCAACGGTTTAGGAAACCGCTGCTCTTTCCAGACTGAGCTACGGGGGCCGGAAAAATGCTCCTAAAAGTAATCGCAGTAGTACGGCTAACCAACTGCGCCGGTGTGGGCTGGCGGAACTACGTATAGGTAAGCAGAGATTGAATGTCGTTGTTTCCTAATTTTTTTCTTCCACCAAGCGGTTCGATCTCGATCAGAAAAGTAACGCCGGCTACTTCTCCGCCGGCCATACCAACTGCTTTGCATGCCGCAGCTGCTGTTCCACCGGTAGCCAGCACATCGTCCACGATCAACACTTGCTCGCCTGGCCGAACACCGTCCGCATGGATTTCGATTACGTCAGAGCCATATTCGAGATCGTATTCAACCCGGAGACGTTTCCAGGGCAGCTTTCCCTCTTTCCTCGCCAGTACCAAGCCTACGCCTAGGGCCAGCGCGATGGGCGCAGCAAGAATAAATCCCCGAGATTCGATTCCCAGAACCTTGTCGATGGGCAGGCCACGATACGGGCCAACCATCAGATCGACGGCCCGTTCTAATAATTTGGAGTCGAGTAGAAGCGGTGTGATGTCCTTGAACATCACGCCCGGTTCAGGGAAATCGGCAACCTCCCTGATGGCCTCGTATAACTTCCCAACATCGTCGGATTTCATTCTCAGCAGATCGAGATAACTATTTGATAATGAACAAGTTACTGTGGCTGGGCTCATGTGGAATCTCTGCCATTTCCACATTGTCCACACGGGCCAGAGCTGGTCCCGAGCGCAGATATTGTTCCAGAATGTTCAACGATTCCTCAGTTCCCGAAGCTTCAACCTCCACCGTCCCTCCGTGGCTGTTGCGTACCCAACCACTCAGGCCTAGGCGTGAGGCCTGACGCTCCACGTAGAAGCGGAAGCCAACTCCCTGCACTCTTCCTGAAATTATCCACCGAGCGACCCGAAGGTGCGTGCTCACCTCACCGTCCATCGATCAATTTCGTCTCACACGATAGACGTAGAGACCGATCAAAACAACCAGCAGCGGGAGCATAATGAGAAGTGCACGCCCGGTGAATTGCCGCACTTCAGCTTGCAAGAGAACCTCGCCGTGGATGCCCAGATACCACCCGATATAGGTCAGGATCGCACACCATATCCCCGCTCCGGCGGCCGTGTAGACGGAGAATCGTGCGAGGTTCATCTTTGCCAGACCAGCCGGGAGGGATATGTACTGCCGGATCAAAGGAATCAGCCTGCCGACAAATGTGCTGATTTCGCCGTGTCGGCGGAAGAAGGCTTCTGCTCTATCGAGTGACTCGCTTTTGACCAGAACGTACCTCGAATAGCGGTGCAGCAGAGGACGCCCTAACCATACAGCCAACAGATAGTTCACCATCGCACCCACGAAACTACCTGCGATGCCCGAGCCGAGAACCAGTACGGCGCTCATTCTCCCCTGGGCCGCCAAGTAGCCCGCGGGGGGCATCACCACCTCGCTCGGGAACGGGAAAAATGACGATTCAAGAGCCATCAACACTACGATTCCAGGGTACCCGAGCGCGAAAATAGTGTCGGTCAGCCAGGTTACAATGGGTTCCAACACGAGAGCGCTAGCTGTCGGCCTTGGCGCGATAGCCGTGCTTGCCGATGAGCGGGACGAACCTCACTCGGCACAGCCATTCTTCTCTGAACTTTTTTCCCACGCGGGTGACTCTGATCAACTCTTGATCCGAGCCTCGGGCGACAGGAATCACGAGGTGCCCGCCATCCGTTAGCTGCTCGAGGAGGGGCTTGGGAATTGCGGGACTCGCGGCGGAAACCAAGATCGCGTCATACGGCGCAAATTGGCGCCACCCTAGCGTGCCGTCGCCGACGACGATTGAGACGCCCGATATTCCCAGTTGCTTGAGCACCTTTCGTGCAGATTCGGCCAACTCCGGGATTCGCTCAACTGAGATTACCTGGTCGGCCAGCCGAGCTAGCAGAGCCGTCTGGTACCCGGACCCGGTGCCAATCTCCAGGACCCTTTCGCTTCCCGTGAGCTCAAGTGCCTGTAGATAGAGACCTTGTACTGACGGCTGAGAGACGGTCTGGTTGTTACCGATCGGGAGCGGCGCATCCTCATACGCCCGGTGCCGTACGGCTTCAGGCACGAACCGGTGCCGGGGCGTTTGTCCGAAGGCCGCCAGCACCGCCAGATCAGAGATTCCGCTCTTGCGCAACTGTTCGATCAGTTTGGCCCGGTATCCTCCGTAGCTGTCTGTTAAGCTCCCAGTTGCCAAGAGCTTACCTCCTCGAGGAGTGAGTAGTTCGTGAGGTCCACATGCAGGGGGGTAACGGAAATAAAGCCGTCGGCAACAGCTCGAAAATCGCTCTCCTCACTTCCAGACCATGACACATGGCCTCCCCCAATCCAATAGACCTCCCTGCCCCAGGGATCCTTTGCCCGCGTCAGTGACTCGGAATACACCCTTCGTCCCAGTGTAGTGACCCGGATTCCGTTGATTTCGGAACCGTCTATTGCAGGGATATTGATGTTCAGGAGTGTCTCGGCAGGAAATTTCGTCCTGACTATGTCGCCCACTATCCGACCCAACCAATCTTTCTGCGTTTCCATCACGCTGATGTCGGAGCCCGCGAACGAGAACGCCACTCCTGGGATTCCCAGCGAAAGGCCTTCCATCGCGGCGGCGACCGTGCCCGAATACAGCACGTCTTCTCCCATGTTCGGCCCATGGTTGATGCCGGAAAACACAAAGTCCGGTTTGACATCGAGCAACGCGCCGAGAGCCAGCAGGACGCAGTCGGTAGGGGTGCCGTCGACTTGATACGCTTGGTCGTCCTTGCGCACCGGTCTCAACGGGCGGTGGAGAGTAAGCGAGTGGCTGGTACCGCTCTGCTCGCGATCGGGGGCTACGATATGTACGTCCCCCACGGAGCGGCAGGCTTCGGCAAGGACCGCCAGTCCGCTCGCCAAAATACCATCGTCGTTACTTACTAGGATTCTCAAGCCGGCGCTTACCGTCCAGAATGTCGATGAGTTCCTTCAAGTCGTTGTTTAGATCTTCGAGCGTTTCGTGCTGAAGTGCGAGTCTTGATTCGGACTTGAGCGTGCCGGAGCGCCGGTACTGTTGAATTCTCTGCCGCGCTCCATCAATCGTGAATTTCTCGGTGTATAGCAGATGTTTGACAAGCATTATCAGCTCAACCTCACGCCGCTGATAGACGCGGTTCCCCGAGCGATTCTTTGCAGGGTTGAGAAATCTGAATTGACTTTCCCAATACCGTAGGACGTGTGGCTTGAGGTCGGTCAACCCGCACACGTCACCGATTGAGAAAAATTCTTGCACCGGCCTGGACGGAGTGCTCATCGCCAGCGTTCCGCCTTGGGTTCTCGATTCATGAGGTCCCGGATAGCCTGCTGCGGTTTCTTGCCGTCGAACAATATGGCGTGGACTTCTGCAGCGACCGGCACCTCTATTCCGCACCTCTCGGCCAACTTGAGGACTACCCCGGCTGTGTTTACTCCCTCTGCTACTGTTTTCCGCTCCGCCGTGATCTCCTCCAACATCCTTCCCTTCGCCAAATCTATCCCGAGCTTTCTGTTGCGGCTTAGAGCCCCGGTGCAGGTGAGCAGCAGATCGCCCAGCCCCGCGAGACCAGCGAAAGTCAGTGGATCCGCCCCGAGAGCGACTCCCAATCGGGTCATCTCCGCAAGGCTACGCGTGATCAGTGCGGCGCGAGGGTTGTAGCCCAACTGTAGACCATCCACGATTCCGGCCGCGATGGCTGCCACATTCTTGAGGGCGCCGCCAAGCTCCACTCCCAGCGTGTCCTCCGATGTGTACACGCGGAAATACGCAGAATTGAACTCCTGCTGAACAGCCCGCGCGACCTCCTCGCTCTTCGATGCGGCAACTACGGCGGTTGGGCGTTCCTCATACACCTCCTTGGCGAAACTTGGCCCAGACAGCGCTGCGATGGGACAGTCTGGCAGTGCTTCAGCCAGTACAGCAGTCATCGTTTTTAGACTTTCTGGATCGAGACCCTTTGAAACGCTCACGACGGTTGGAGTTCTCCTGCCAAGGGCGCTGCGAACGCGGTCCGCGATCTGCCTCACGGCGTGCGAGGGAGCCGCCGAAACAACTAGCTCAGCATCAGCGACGACCCTTGCAAGGTCGCCATCGGCTAGAACTGCCGGGGAAATAGGAGAATTCGGGAGAAAGATATGGTTGATATGCTCGCGGTTGAGCGATTCTACGACTTCCGGTTCACGTGCCCAGATTGACACATCGTGACCAGACTTTGCTAGGTGGTTGGCGAGTGTCGTGCCCCAGCTCCCCGCTCCTACGACGCCTAACTTCACTGCTCGGATCCCCTCGTTCGAAAGCGGGATTCGGTTCCCGCGAGCAGTCGAGAGATATTGCCGCGGTGTGTAAAAATGATGAACGCAGCCATGGCCACTCCGACTACAAATGTGAGCCGGTCGTTGGGATCAGTTAGCAACACCGCTACCGGAAAAACTAGAGCCCCGATCATCGAACCCAGCGAGACGTATCCCGTAACCCAAACGAGGATTGCCCAAACGGCGGCGGCCACTCCCAGCGGCATCGGAGCGAGTGCCAAGACAACTCCGGCAGCTGTGGCCACTCCCTTTCCACCCTTGAACCGGACAAAGATCGAGAAAGCGTGGCCGAGGACAGCCGCGCTACCGATGACAAGTGGGATCCACTCGTGGGGACCGGCCCGCGGCGACAGGACTATTACCGGCAAGGCTCCCTTAAGGACGTCGAACGCCCCTACTGGCAGCGCAAACTTCCAGCCGAGAACGCGGTAAACGTTGGTGGCCCCAAGGTTCTTGCTGCCATGTTGCCGTAAGTCTATCCCCGCTCCATACTTGGCCGCGAGGTAGCTGGTCGGGATGGCCCCGATCAGGTACACTAGTAGCAACCATCCGACCAGGATCATCTCCTACTCCGTTTCCTCTGAAGCCGAACCCGGAGAGGAGACCCGGCAAAGCCCCACTCCCGCCGAAATCCCCGAATCAGATACCTCAAGTAGGATTCCGGAATCACGTCGGGTCGGTTTGACACCAGCGCGAACGTGGGAGGCGCGACCGCAATCTGCGACCCGTAGAGCAAGTTCACCGATTTGCCTGGTTTCTGGGGAGGCTGGTTTTTTTGCACCAGTTCCCGGAGAACCCTGTTAACCTCCCGCGTCGCCACCCTTTTCTCGCGCTCGGCAGTCACGCTCAGAATGAGGTCGAGGATGCGGCGGATTCGTTGACCCGTTAGCGCAGAGATGAATACGAACGGAACGCCCTCGAAAAACGGAACGCGCTCCACAATCTGCTTCTTGAACCGAGCAGTGGCGACAGAATCCTTATCTCGTATCAGATCCCATTTATTGACGCCGACAATGAGTCCGCAGCCGCACTCCCACGCGTGCTCAGCGACCTGAAGATCTTGCTTCTCCATCCCCTGTGTGGCGTCGGCGATGAGTACGCATACGTCAGCCCTATGCAACGCTCGCTCGGTTCTGACCCGCGAATAGAACTCGATGTCGCTAGCCACCTTGGAGCGTTTTCTGAGACCGGCCGTGTCTATGAAGTTGAACGTCCTGTCGTGATAGCGAATCGGAGAGTCGATTGCATCCCGGGTGGTACCTGCCTCCGGAGCCACGATCAGACGCTCCTCGCCGAGCAATCGATTTACCACACTGGATTTACCAACGTTGGGACGCCCGACCACTGCGATGTCGATCGAGTCCGGTTGATCTTTTGAGCTGAGCTCAGGCAGTAACGAAACGACCGCGTCTAGGAGATCGCCCGAGCCCTTGCCGGTTGCGGCCGAAACAGGTTGTAGTTTCTCAAACCCAAGCTCGTGAAAGGCGACATGAGAAATGTCCTCGGCGAGATCGTCCGCCTTGTTGGCCGTCACTATCACCCGTTTTGACGACGGTCGGAGCATCTCCGCGACGTCGGCGTCACCTGGATGAATTCCCTCTTGTGTGTCTACAACGAAAAGAATCACATCTGCGGACTCAACGGCGGTCTCGACCTGGGTTCGGACGCCCCTGCTGACTGCATCCTCCGCAATAGTCCAACCTCCGGTATCAATCACCCAAAAGTCGCGACCCGCCCAGTCCGATCTGCCGAACTGGCGGTCTCTGGTGACCCCTGGATCGTCGTGGACGATTGCCCGCTGTCCGCCCACAATCCTATTGAAGAGAGTGGACTTACCGACGTTAGGCCTTCCCACAATTGCTATCGTTCCGAGTGGCACAGATAAATTTCAGCCAGTGGTGTACGAATTCTACCTTCCGGTAATCTAGAAACTACTGAAAGGGCCGCGGTTAAAGCTAATATTCGATGCGAAGTTACGCTATCAACCTTGATGCAGAATCAAACCTCGACCGCATTCGATGCAGCTA
>JAZFQE010000216.1:0-2473 GCA_036444955.1 Gemmatimonadales bacterium | reverse complement strand
ACTCTGTTGATAACTCTGGGCGCGGTGCTGATTACCACCAAGGGCCCAGGCGCCGCAGAAGTGAAGGATGTTTATACGCGAGCGCTAGAGCTTTGTTCATACCTGCCGGAGTCACCGCTGCACTTTGCCGCATTTTGGGGCCAGTGGAGAATTAGTGGGAGTGAACGGGAAGCCAGGGAGTTGGCGGATAAGCTCCTAGATCTGGCTCAACGCCAGAAAGATACCGACTTGCTCCTCCAGGCCCAGCATGCCCAGTGGCCCACCCTGTTCTGTCTTGGGGAGCTGGTCGCGTGCCGTGAACACATAAAAGCAGGCGTTGCGCTGTACAACCCTCGAGAGCACCGCTCTCATGCCTCACTGTATGGCGGACATGACACAAAGGTTTGCTGTCAGGCGCATGATGCCGTGGTGCTATGGTTGCTTGGTTTTCCGGAACAGGCCCTGGAGCACGCGGACGATGCGACCACCTTAGCCCGGCAGCTGCATCATTCCGCAAGCCTAGCCCATGCTTTGGACTATGATTTGATGCTCAGCCAGTGTCTTCGAGAACCCCGCGAGGTCGTAGAGCGTGCCGAGAAAGCAATTTCACTCTCTACTGAGCAGGATTTTCCCGATTACTTGGCGAGGGCACTCGTTTTTCGGGGCTGGGCGCTGGCCCAACTAGGTGAGAAAGAGCGGGGAATCGCAGATATACGCGAAGGAATAGCTTCCCAGCGAGATACAGGGACACGGGAAGATTTCCCTATTTTTCTCGACATGTTGGCCGAAGCGTGTGGGGTCATAGCGAGGCCCGCGGAAGCAAAGAGTGTGCTTGACGAAGCGCTGACCATGGCAGACGACAGCAACAGGCGGCACTGGGAGGCGGAATTGCACAGACACAAGGGTGAGTTGTTGCTATCTGTCTCGGATGAGAATGATTCTGAGGCTAAAACCTGCTTTCGGAAAGCCATAGACATTGCCCGCCTGCAGAGCGCAAAATCATTGGAGTTGCGAGCGGCGATGAGCCTTGCCCGGTTGAAGCAAAGACAAGGCAGACGGCGTAAAGCGCACGACGGGCTAGCGCCCGTCTATGCCTGGTTCACGGAGGGCTTCGATACGAACGATCTCAAGGAGGCCAAAGCTTTGCTCGAGGAGTTGTGCACCGTGCAAGTGTAAGCGCTATCGACAGGATCGTTTGTCCACCCCGCAACAAACTTACATTGCGACAACCGGGGGAATTGACAAGCAGAAATGGCCACAACAAATCCGTGCAGTCCAGAAACAATCGAGACACGTTGGCGTTCCCGAGGTTGTGTCGAGCCACAGTCTCTGTTGAATGGTGCGGTTAATCCTTAACAAACCCTTACTACCATGGGTGGGACAGAACATCAGGCGACCTTCCAGAGTGCCAAGCCCGATAGCGACACTGCTGGTTACAAGTCGTACCGGCTAGGTACTCACCGCACGGTTGCGCCTGCCGACACGCTCGCGCGTGTGCGCCCGTTCATGCGTGACATGGGCATCACCCGTATTGCCAATGTTACCGGCCTTGACAATATCGGCATTCCCGTCGTCATGGTCTGCCGCCCGAACTCGCGATCGTTTGCTGTCTCCCAGGGTAAGGGGCTAAGGCTCGAGGCCGCGAAAGTCTCGGGCTTAATGGAGACCGTTGAAACTTACCACGCTGAGCACATCACGTTGCCGCTCAAATTAGGTAGCTGTGAAGACCTTTACCGTACGCACCGACTTATCGACATTGCCGAGCTCCCGCACACCGCGGATAGCCTCTTCCATAGCAACCTGCCGATGCTGTGGAGCGAAGGGCAGGATTTGATCCAGGATTCGCTGGTTTGGCTGCCTTACGAACTCGTGCACGCCAACTACACGCTGCCCCTTCCCCCGGGCAGTGGATGTTTCACCGCCAGCACCAACGGACTCGCATCGGGCAACCACGTCCTCGAAGCGATCAACTATGGAATCTGTGAAGTGGTCGAGCGCCATTCAACCACCGTGTGGGGTCAATTGGATAGGGCGGCGCAAGACCGAACGCGGCTCGACCTCAGCACCGTCGACGACCCCGATTGCTGCGATGTGCTCGAGAAGTTTGAGCGCGCCAACATAGCAGTCGCGGTGTGGGAGACGACCACGGATGTAGACATTGCCTCGTTTGTCTGCCTGATTAGGGGACGCCAGGACGAATCCGCGCAGCCTGCCGAAGGTGCCGGGTGCCATCCAACACGCCACGTCGCGCTGCTACGCGCGCTTACCGAGGCGGCACAGGTTCGCATGACCTACATCGCCGGGTCGCGTGACGACATCAAGCCCGACGAGTACGAGCCATACGCTAGGACCAAGGAACTGCGTGATTGCCGCGTGTGGATGGATTCGCACCCCTCGGTACGAAATTTTCACGAGGTCCCGACCTACGAATCGGAGACCTTCGAAGACGACATCAACTGGGCAAAGAAACGGCTGGAATTGGCTGGGATCCAGC
>JAZFQE010000215.1:0-2141 GCA_036444955.1 Gemmatimonadales bacterium | reverse complement strand
GAGTACAGCGGACGACGTTGTGAGCGCCTGCGATATCTCGGTCGTGACAGCCAAAGCCCTAAACTAGTGAGGCACGTTGTTACGGGTTTCGGAGATTCAGATGACTCAACAAACATACGATCTAGTCGCCATTGGAACCGGGTCAGCGGCGCTAGCAGTGGCGTCACGATGCCGTAAGGCGGGATGGTCCGTGGCGGTTGTCGATTTCCGCCCGTACGGTGGTACCTGCGCGTTACGTGGCTGCGACCCGAAAAAGGTGCTCATTGCTGCTGCTGAGGCACTTCAGTGGGGGCGCCGCTTAGAAGGACACGGGATTGATCCTGGCAACGCGCGGATCGATTGGCGCGAGCTCATGGCGTTCAAGGAAATGTTTGTGGGCTCCGTGCCTGAGGACAACGAACGGTGGCTTGCTGGTGCCGACATTGATGCCTTTCATGGGGTAGCTAGTTCATCAGCCGCTCTGCCGTGCAGGTGGAGGAGAGTGTTCTGGAGGCCAAGCACTTTGTCATTGCAGTGGGGGCAAAGCCGACCAAGCTTGGAATCCCGGGGGAGGAGCACCTGATAACCAGCACGGACTTCCTCGATCTCAATGAATTGCCGGCGCGTATCGCGTTCGTGGGTGGCGGCTACATTTCTATGGAGTTTGCAAACATTGCGGTGCGCGCGGGAGCCAAAGTTACCGTCCTTCACCGAGGATCGCGCCCCCTTCGAGGCTTCGATCCCGACCTAGTGGACAAGGTGATTCTGGCGGCCCGTGGCGCCGGGGTAGACCTGAAGTTGGAGACGCTGGTGGAGCGCATGGCAAAGACTGCCAGCGGCGTAACGGTTGAGGTGTCGTCACCCTCAGGGTCGCAAACCCTGGAAGCTGACGTGGTCGTTCACGGTGCCGGCCGTGTTCCCGAGATTGACGACCTCGACCTGGCGACAGCCGGCGTCGATAGCGGAATGCGGGGAGTGCTGGTGAACGAGTTTCTGCAAAGTGTCTCTAACTCGACGGTCTACGCGGCCGGGGACGCGGCCGATACCGCAGGCTATCCCCTCACGCCCGTCGCGGCGTTGGAAGGCCAGGTTGTCGCCCATAATTTGCTAAACGGGAACGAAGTTCGACCCGATTACCGTGGCACGCCAACGGTCGCCTTCACCTTGCCGCCAATCGCCGCGGTCGGTCTCGGAGAGGAGGAGGCGCGGAGCCAAGGGCTCAAGTGGAGGGTGAACTTTCAAGACACGTCCGGTTGGTATTCGTCTCGGCGCGTCGGTGAGGAATTCTCAGCGTCCAAGGTGTTAGTTCAAACGGATACGGGGAGGATACTCGGTGCGCATCTTCTCGGACCATCAGCTGACGAGCTGATTAATATCTTCGCGCTGGCCATCCGTCGGGGGCTCACTGCCGACGACCTCAAGGACACGATCTTCGCGTATCCGACGCATGCATCTGACGTGGGTTATATGGTCTGAGGTTTTCGCGGGAGGGCGTGGATTGCAGGATGAGGCCCGATGCCGAGGCGCGACATGACAAGGAGGACACTCAGATGACAACGCCTATTTGCCCAACCTGCGGCTGTTCGCTGGTTAGGTTGGGGATCAGCAAGGATAAAGCTGTCGTCCACAGCCATGCAGGCAACGAGTACTACTTTTGCTGTGACGGGTGCCTGGAACAATTCATCGGCAATCCCGAAAAACACCTGCAGGATACCGACGGCTTGATCGTGTGTCCGGTCTGTTTGACAGAGAAATCACCAGAGTTGACCAAGAAACTGAAGCGTGACGGGGCCGTTCTCTACTTTTGCCGCTGTCCACTTTGTATGGAAGCATTTAAGAAGAACCCCGAGTATTACATCAGACGTTTGGAAGGCGAAGAAGATTATTCCGGGACCTTCCTGGCTGCCAGCAGCCCGGAGTAGACATTGGCAGTCAAGCCCTGATGCGGACGGCTGCGGGCGACCCGCCGGTTGCCGATCTTGATCGGCTTTTCACGCAGCGTGGTTGGCCCCCTAGGGCAGCGTCATCACCTTCCGCTAAGGGTCGTGTGTCACGAGCATCGCCGGTCCAAACGGCGCTGCGCAACTGTACGAGAGATGAAGGAGGGCCCTTCGGGTTCGGCGATCAGGAGCTGATCCCAAGCCACCGCAAGCTGCTGTGGT
>JAZFQE010000214.1:0-2042 GCA_036444955.1 Gemmatimonadales bacterium | reverse complement strand
TCAAGGAAAAAGTTTACGACCGCGTGGAGCCGGCAGACGATCTTATCTTCAGCCGCTACCGCTCCGGTGGGCCGCAGGATCCAGAGCGGTGGCAGCGCAACTGGAACAGGACCTTCGAGCTTGTCCCGAAGAGTATTCTGGGAGGTGCCCTGCTCCTGCACGGCCTCACCGACTCGCCGTACAGCATGCGGCGAATCGGCGAGATCCTACAGGCCAAGGGGTTCTATGTTCTTGGGCTCCGCTTGCCCGCTCACGGGACTGTTCCTCAAGCCCTGACACAGGTGCACTGGAAGGACTGGGTGGCGGCGAGCCGGATCGGCGCGCGCCATGTCCGCGAGCGGATCGGTAAGGACCGGCCGTTTGTGATTGCCGGGTACTCGAATGGCGGTGCGTTGACGGTCAAGTATGCACTCGACGCGCTGTCCGACGCGAGCCTGCCGCGTCCGGACGGCTTGCTGCTCTTCTCGCCGGAGATCGGTATCTCGCCTATCGCCTTCATGGCGAACTGGCACAAGCTATTCAGCTTCTTGCCGTACTTTGCGAAGTCCAAGTGGTGGTCCATCCAGCCCGAGTACGATCCCTTCAAGTACAACTCGTTCCCCAAGAATGCAGTGCAGCAGGCGCACGGTCTCACAGTAACGCTGCAAAATCAGATCAATAAACTACGCAAGGTTGGTAGCTTCGCTGGCTTCCCGCCGGTCCTCACCTTTCTCTCACGCAAGGACGCGACGGTTGTGGGTGCAGCGACCATCAGGCACTTCTATAATCGGCTCGAGAACAGTAATAGCGAGCTCGTGGTATTCGACATTAACCGCATTGACCAACTCGCCGCATGGATTCCGGCAGCATACAATGAACGGCTCGATCAACTGATAGCCCGCACCGATTTACCCTACCGGTTAACGGTTGTTACCAACGTTGCCACCGACTCTAGGTTTGTGGCCCAGCGAACCAAAGCTCCCCGCTCTAGCACCATCGATTCCACGGCCTTGGGTGTTTCGTGGCCGCTCGGTGTATTTTCTCTGTCACACGTGGCGATACCATTCTCTCCCAACGACCCGGTCTACGGTGCGGCCGAAAGCACGCACAGCGCATACGATGGAATTCCCCTCGGCAGACTACAACCGCGTGGGGAGAACGACCTCCTGACTGTCCCATTGAATCAACTCATACGTCTGCGCCACAATCCTTTCTTTACGTACATCGAGCAGCGCGTAATGGCGGAAATCGACGAGATGCTAGAGGGAGATCGGTCGACACTTCCATGAACCGCAAAGAGGGACCTGAAAAAGTATTCTTATGGCGCGGCTCACAGAGCCGCTGACTGTCCAGTTGGCGTCCACTGAGAAAGTACCGTCCGCTTGACGTTTAACCTCCCGCACTTCTCCAACATCCACGTCATCGAATTTTCCGCTGGTGGAATAACCTGTGTGTCTGGATGAGAATCTACGGTGGAGGCTTAACGTCCGGATAACCCGGCGGCACACCCCACAAGTGGTAACCGAGAGGCACAAGAGGCCGTCCGGGCGTGCCCGGATCGAGATCGTCGCGCAACATCAGCAACACATCCGAGGCCACTGACGGGGCGTTGCGGAAGTAGCTGTGGCCGTAGCGGTCCCCTATCGAGCCCAAGGCATCCGCAGCCCTCTTGAAGTTGACGATGGCGAAGTTCGCGTTGCCGTATTCCAATGCTGCCTTAACATCACCGGTCAGCTGATCTTGGCCGAACGTGCCGAGGCGTCCGCGTGGGCTCGCAAAGAACCTGCTAGCGATACTGATGGCCTTGTCCTCCGGAGAGGTGTAGACGGTAGTGCGATGGACACTCAGCGGGATCTTGTCGCCCACGATGCGCTGCGTCGCGACTTGCAGGTCCAGATCCGGTGCTGCAAGCACGAAATTGTGGATCTTGTATTTTTCCCGCGGATCGATACCCGCGGCACGGGCCGCGATGGTGAGTTCGCGGACCGCGGCGAGGGCGACATCGGTTCCCCGACTGTGCGCGATGAGGTGAATCTTCTCCACCTCGGGGAAGCTCGCAATCA
>JAZFQE010000213.1:0-2033 GCA_036444955.1 Gemmatimonadales bacterium | reverse complement strand
CGGGATGGTGGAGTACGACTGCGTCGCCGAGTGGGAGGGCGCGGACTGAGCGGCCGCTTCTAACCGCAGACACTCAACGAGTGCTGCGGTAAGTTGGAATCTACGCAAAAAATTGCCGGGGAGAGTGTGATGATGAATTCTAAATGCACAAAGGCAAGTCTTCTTGCCGGGCTGTGCCTCGTGCCACTAGCATCATTCGCCCATCATGCCGCACAGGTCACATACCACACGGAGCAAATTATCGAAGTCGAGGGCGAGATCACTAGTCTCGTATGGCGAAACCCGCACATACGTTTCACGATTAATGTAGCGGATGCCCAGGGCCGGACGACGACATGGAATGTCGAGAGCATTCCGGTCACGCGGCTCACACGAGTTGGTGTGTCAGCTGACTTAGTCGATGTCGGACAGACCGTCAGAGTGGCCGGATTCCCCTCCAGACGTTCTACGACGGACGTGTATGCGATTAATCTCTTACTAGCCGACGGCCGGGAGGTCCTGTTGGATACCCCGATCGCACGATGGACGGATGACACCGTCGGTACAGGCCGAGATCAAACGCCGGGCTCAACAAGTTCAGACTCATCTCTAGGTCTCTTCCGCGTGTGGAGTACCGACGGCGTGCCGCTAGCTCTGGGCAGCATCGCGAGAAATGAAAATTTTAGGCTGACCGATGAGGCTCGGGCTGCTGAAGCGGCGTGGGATCCTTTGTCGCTTGATAACCCATTTCGCGGCTGCAGCCCAAAGGGGATGCCAAACATTATGGAGCAACCCAACCCGATGGAGTTTGTGGACCAAGGTGACGAGATTCTCCTTCGGATGGAGGAATACGACACCGTCCGCGTCATCTCGATGCGCCCGACGTCGGCCGATGCGCCTCTCCCGCCAAGCATACTGGGTCGGTCCGTTGGGCGCTGGGATGGTGCCACACTTGTGGTGGAAACGGACCGCATCAGCTGGGCCTACTTCAATCAACGGGGTCTGCGCCAAAGCGAGGCGATTGAGTTAGTCGAGCGCTTTACGCCGAGCGAGGATGGTGCACGGTTGGACTATGAGCTTACTGTTACCGATTCCGCGCTTTTCACTGAGCCAGCTGTGCTGACGAAATCGTGGGTATGGGTGCCGGGAGATGAAGTTCTACCATTCGAGTGTACGGAATAGTCGCCGATAACTCGTGACCGTTCTGTACTGGCTCGAGGGCACGGCTTTTTCCGATTGGGTGCTAACGTCGATCATCGGTTTCCCGTTGATGCTCAGTCTGCACGCAGTGGGTATGGCCGTCTCCCTGGGATTGATTCTCGTTCTGGATCTGCGCCTGCTCGGCAGATTCAAATTTGTCTCTTATCTGTTCTTTCATCGGGCGCTTCTTCTCGCCTGGGCGGGATTGACCATCAACTTTATCTCCGGGACGGCGCTGTTCGTTCCCAGGGGTGTGGAGTACGTAGGGGACCCGGCGTTCCTCACAAAGATGACGCTGATCGTACTCGGAGTTCTCAACATGACCTGGTTACAGGGGCAGCTGAATAGAGAGGCAGATGTCTGGGAGCGGGGTATAGCCGTACCGGCTGTTGTACGTATTGTTGCCGGCGTTTCCATGCTGACGTGGTTTGGCGCGCTCACGTCGGGACGGTTGATCGCTTACGTCAGCTGATTGACCATGGAAGTTTTCTTGAGACCTTTGCTCGACTGGATCCGCGACACGGCGCTCTCTCGGTGGGTTACTGGAGGGCCGTGGCTCTGGCCGGCCCTGGAGACACTTCATTTTACCGGTCTCTGCGTGCTGATCGGCGGCTTGATCCTCATGGATGTCAGGTTGATCGGCTACAAGCGCGGGCTGCCACTCAGCACCGTCCACAAGATCCTGCCCCTGGTATTTATCGGTTTTGGTATCAACGTGTGTACCGGGTTCCTTTTCGTGATGGGCGACCCTCATCGCTATGCGGCGAACTACGCGTTCAAAATGAAGATGGTGCTGCTGTTTCTCGCGGGGCTGAACGCGTTGTGGTTCCGGTTGCAGATGTCACCCCGGATGA
>JAZFQE010000212.1:0-3773 GCA_036444955.1 Gemmatimonadales bacterium | reverse complement strand
AAGCATGATTCGCGCTATCGCGGCTCAGGCTGAGGCCGAGCGCGCCCGTCGCGCCAAGATCATCCATGCCGAGGGGGAATTCCAGGCTTCGCAGAAACTCGCAGAGGCCGCGGGTGTTCTCGGCAATCAGCCGCAAGCGTTACAATTACGCTACCTACAAACGCTGACCGAGATTTCTACCGAAAAGAATACCAACACCATCGTGTTTCCGCTGCCGATCGATTTGATCACGCCCATCACCAAGCGATCTGGCGGCAGCGCTGGAAGCTAGGCAGGGCAGAAACAGCATCGCTTCGAGCGCCCACCCATTTCGGGAAGTGCGCAGCAGACTGGGGTTTAGGGAGTAGGCCACGGCGCCATACGCTAGATAGGCGGTGGCTCAGCGAATGACTGCTTTTGTTAAGGGTTGTCAGATGCCTGCGCACATAGTTAATGTGCCAATACCGCCGCAGTCGTTGTTCTTTGGCCCAGCCCCGACGCCCTTCGATGACGTCAGCGTCTCGATCTATCCGCGGACAGAGCATGTGGAGATCGAGTGGGACTGCGACTGGAGGAAGAAACCTTCCCGGATCGAGTTGTGTTTGCCGGGCTTGGAACCCGCCTCAGAGGAGCCTTCCGACACGTCGTTCACGCTGGCGCGAGAAGGTGTCCTTTGAACATATTGATGTGTACCAACACCTTTACTCCCCACGTGGGCGGGGTGGCTCGGAGCGTCGAGCGCTTTGCGACGGAGTTTCGCCGCCAGGGCCATCGGGTGTTGATCGTCGCCCCGTTATTCGAGAACACGCCCGTGCACGAGAGCGATGTAGTGCGCTTTCCGGCTGTGCAGCACTTCAATGGTAGCGATTTCTCGGTTCCGGTTCCTGTGCCTCGGCGGCTAGCATCCGCGCTAAAACAATTCCAACCCGACATCGTTCACTCCCATCATCCATTTCTGCTCGGGGATACGGCGCTCAGAGTTGCCGCAGTGCGCGGCGTGCCACTGGTCTTCACTCACCATACGCTCTACGAGCTTTACACTCATTACGTACCGGGTGATTCCCCGAGGCTGAAGCGCTTCGTGGTTGAGTTCGTGTCTGGTTACTGCAATCTTTGTGATGCTGTCATTGCCCCCAGTGAATCGATTCAGCAATTACTGCGGAAGCGAGGGGCCAGGGTACCGATAGAGGTGATCCCGACTGGGCTGGATCCGATCTTCTTTGCTCAAGTGGATACTGCGGATGCCCGAACCGCAATGAGAATTCCTGTCGAGGCTTTTGTGGTGGGACACGTCGGCCGACTAGCGCCGGAGAAGAACTTGGCGTTCCTGGCTGAGGCTTTGACAAGGTTCTTACTGACTAACGAAGATGCGCACTTCTTGCTCGCCGGGGAGGGTCCGGCCAAAACGTCGATGCTGGAGAAGCTATACTCGGCAGGGCTTGAAAGTCGTATCCGTTTCCTCGGCGTCTTGGGACGCGAGGAATTGGTAAAAGCGTACCGGGCGATGGATGTTTTTGCCTTCGCTTCCAAAAGCGAAACTCAAGGGATGGTACTCACGGAAGCGATGGCGGCACAAGTCCCGGTCGTGGCACTTGACGCAACGGGTGTAAGAGAGGTGGTTCGAGATGGGATGAATGGGCGCCTCTTACAGACGGAACAGCCGGAGTCTTTCGTGGAGGCGCTCAGTTGGATCGCTTCACTCGATCCGCGGACCTACAGGGGGTTAGCTGAGGCTGCCGGGGAAACGGCAAAACAGTTCTCCATGCCGGTCGTAGCTGGTCGGGCCCTCGACCTTTATCGGGCGCTGGCCGGGCGCACGGCGTCTGAGAAGGAGATCGAGCAAAGCCGCTGGACTCGCGCACGCCGAATGATTCGAGAAGAGTGGAGGATCGTACGTAACATTGCGCGCGCGGCGACGGGTGCGGTGCTCACGAGGCCCTTGAAAACGGATAGTTGAGTCATTGATCTTGAGTTCCACTCGCAATGCAACAACCGGAGCCACCGGTCGATAGCCCAGAGCACACCGACGTATCGATGCCGGAACGACGGCATGGGCTCGCTGTCCGTATGATGGGCTGGCTGTTATCGTGGCTTCTCAGGATCCAGAGCGCGACCTGGCGGGTTGACGTCAAGGAAATGGGGCAGCTGCAGAATGCGATCGCTCGTGCGGACAAGGTCTTAGTCGTATTTTGGCATGGAAAATTTATTCCGCTGTTTCCGTTACTCGCCGGATACTCTCTGTGTGTATTCACTAGCGTATCCTTGCGTGGCGACATCATCGCGGAGATATGCCGACGCTTTGGTTTCGACGCCGTGCAGATCCCCGATCATGGCGGCAATCGGTCCTTAGACCTCATGCGTCGCGCGCTCTTTAACCGACGGGCTGGCGCGATTGCCGTCGACGGGCCACTTGGACCGCGACATGACGTACACCGTGGAGCCATACGACTAGCCTCAGAGCTTGGCTTCGTGCTGCTGCCCGTGTCGGTGGAGGCTGTACGCAAGCACGTTCGAGAGAAGAGGTGGGACAAGATAGAGCTTCCTGCGCTCCTGACGCGACTCTATGTGATCACTGGCGAGCCTCTCACAGTTCCATCGCACCTGACTGAGCAGGACATCTCACACTGGAAAGTCCGCCTGCGTGCTGCACTCACAGGTTTGGACCAACGAGCCGAGCAGAAGGCCGCTGCGTTGAGGGCAACCCGGCGGTGAAGGATTTCCCTTGAAAGGAATATCTGCGCGTTGACTTGTCGGTCTTTCACCCACAGGCTGTGCTCCGCAAAAATCTCCGATCTCGTTATCATCTTGGGAGAGCGTCATCTGAAACGCGTTCTCGCCAGTTATGCCAATTACTACCATAGGGCAAGGACTCATCTATCGTTGGAGAAGGATGCGCCCAACGGCCGGCCGATCCAGCCTCCATTGCAGGGGAGGGTGGTCGAGTTGAAGCGCGTTGGCGGCCTCCATCATGAATATATTCGGATGGCCCCCTGAATCTGATTTTCAGATGATTATTAGGAAGGACAAGTGCAGGAGAAGATGTACGCTCCTTCTCTTCTGTATGAACACGCGCGCGACGGACGCTACGAGGAGGCATCGATGGCCAAAGCGCTTTTGACTCTGTCGGGGGCGATGCTGGTCATCATCGTTGCAGCCAGGCTGGCATTCATCGCAACCACTGAAACCGGTAGCGAGCCCGCCAATGAACCGTGGGCCCAGAGCAAGATGGAGTTTGTCGCCTGGAACGGTCAACGGTGGACCGGCTGGATTCGAGATGGCGCATTCGAATTACGTCCGCAAGAGGAGGGAAGGTGGAGGCGCCATTCCAATCCCAGTATTGCGTTTATCAATTGGGATGGCGAGCCTTGGCAGGCGAAGGTCGACGACGACGAATTCCTGCTCGCCCATCGAGGCTACTGGAGTGGGCCCATCGAACGCGCGCCCGCCATCCGGTATCGTGACTGGACGGGCAAAAACCAGCTGCGAACGGTCGTCCAGCTGAGGCGGTAACAACGAAGGCTCACCCCGATCGTCCCGGCGAATTAGCTCATTACCGGCGCCGGCAAAACCCGTGAACGTCCGCGTGCTCAACGCACGTTAAAGCAGTTGGGAGCTGACGCCTTACGGAACTCCGCCAATCTACACACAGATTGAATGTCTTTTCTAATCCCATCCTCGACTAACCCGAGTTCGTAGACGTGCGCAGCAGGCTGGGGTTTAGGAAGTAGCTGAACGGGCGCTCTGGCCGAAGCAGACACTACGGGACAAGAGAAACCATCCTGGGGTTAGGCGGC
>JAZFQE010000211.1:0-18141 GCA_036444955.1 Gemmatimonadales bacterium | reverse complement strand
CAACACTACATGAGCGAGCTACGCGTCGAACAGTTCCGCGGTGGATCTCTCGAGTCCGTCCACAGGATTCACGCCGTGGTCGTCGATTATAAGGGGACTGCCATAGCACATGCCGGCGATCCTCAATACGTGTCGTTTATGCGCTCTGCGGCAAAGCCGCTGCAGGCGCTCCCGCTCATCAAGGATGGGGTCGTGGAGGAGTTCGCTATCACGTCGCAAGAGCTGGCCCTTGCCTGTGCGTCGCACAACTCGGAAGTGGCCCACGTGGAACTCGTTGCAAGTTTTCTGGCCCGCCTGGGCTACTCGGAAGGCGACCTCGCTTGCGGCCCGCACAAATCGCTACTACCGGAGCTCGATTCACACCCGCAGGACGCTGAATGCGAACCCACGCTCGCCCCGGAGTCAAGACTCGCCAACAATTGCTCCGGCAAACACACCGGGATGCTAGCGCTTGCAAAGCGTCACGAGTGGCCGTCAGACGGATACCATCAGAAAGATCATCCTGTCCAACGCAGATGCTTGGAAGAGATCTCGCAGTGGAGTGACGTCCCCGAAGGTGATATCGGATGCGGAGTCGACGGTTGTGGTGTGGTGACGTTCGCCCTACCGCTGCGTAACATGGCGCTGGCATACGCGCGTCTGGCGGCTCAAGCGTCCGAGCCGGAGAGGCACGTTTTCGCTGCAATGACGTCGAATCCACATCTGGTAGCCGGCACGCGGCGGCTGTGCACCGAGTTGATGCGCGCGTATGCTGACGAGGTTGTAGCCAAAGTGGGAGCGGGCGGAGTCTATCTCGCTGCTTTACTTGACTCAAAGCTAGGTATCGCACTCAAGGTGGAGGATTCGAACGCGCGGGCTGCGGAGGTGGCGCTCGTCAGGGTTCTTGCCGAGCTGGGCGTACCGGATGTGGAATCGAGACTCGAGGCGTTTGCCCACCCGAGCGTGTATAACACTAGGGGGGAGGTTGTGGGTTCGGTGCGCTCGGTGGGTGGGCTGGCTTTCAGTAACAAAAAGTCTTAGAAGGGGAGCTTGACTCCGGGCGCGGTCCAAATCGTCTGCGGGCGCTCATTGAGGTTCATGCCCTCCCGATAAGGTGAGAGAAGCACGTCGGGGTTTACTCGCCTGCGATAGGCGAACTCGCGAGTAGCCGCGAGCGAATCGTCTATCACATGCCCGCGGTACCCGTGCGCTCTAAGAATTTCAGTCAACGAATCTACGGACTGTCCCAGCCGCTCGATTTCTTGCGGGTGGAACTCGAGCAGCAGCACACCGATCCGCGCTTCGCGCAACAGCGATTCACATCCGGGAACAGCTTTGGCTTCGGCACCTTCGATATCCATCTTCATCACGTCGATCCGCCCAGCGGTCTGGAGCAGCTCATCGAGTGGTACAGCCTGAACCTCGAAAGCGACATCCGACTCACGTCCGGGAGAAATACTGGACCGGCCCCAATTGTCGGTGGACTCGTCATAGCCATACAACGTAACGGTGCCCGGGCCGTCGGAAGCAGCTTGCTGAAAGCATTCGACGTTGGTCAGATTGTTCAACGCAACGTTTTGCTCGAGGACAGGGAAGACGCGTGGATCGGGTTCGATGCTTATCACGCGTCCCTCCGAGCCCACCAGCTTCGATGACAAGAGGGTGAAGTAACCCCAGTTCGCTCCTACATCGACAAAGGTTGCCGGTGGCCCGAGCAGCAGGCGCAGCATCGCGCTGATGTGCGGTTCGTAAACGCCGGCGAAGCACACTTCACGTGTTATCATGTCCCTCAAGTCGCAGACGAATCGTATTTCACAGTCGTCGTCGGTCCAACTGCCCACAAACTGGGGTGGCGTGAAGCGAGAAAGTACATGGATGGCCTTGTAACGCCCCGCAGGGAGCGTCCGAATGATTCCGCTGCACAACCGAACCCACAGCGGACTACCCGGAAGTGGCTGCCTACCTGCTTTCACTTCGTGCCGCCGTGGAGCCTCGTCCAAATGCCCAGTGTCGGGCACACTTTTGGTACGCGTAACAAGTCGCTTTTCATTACCTTGCTATGCATTCGATGGCGCAACTAACTGTTTTTCACTCGAGCGTCGGAGAACGTAGCTGGTAACAGTGGGAATCTCAACAACGACGCGCGTTAATGAGCTTCATTGACAGAGTCGAAGTAAGGGTCTCTGCGGGCAGCGGCGGCTCGGGATGCGTTTCCTTCCGCCGCGAAGCTTTCGTTCCAAAAGGGGGCCCTGACGGCGGTGACGGGGGCAAGGGGGGGAGTGTGTTCGTAACAGGAGACCCGTCCCTCACAACGCTCTTGGACTACAAGTATCACACCCATTGGAAGGTCAAACGCGCGGGTCACGGTCGAGGGTCAAACAAAACGGGGAAATCGACATCTGATCTGCATTTACCGGTGCCGCTCGGTACTGAGGTGCACGACGCCGAAACTGGGGAGCTCATCGGGGAAGTCGTGCAGGCTGATCAGGTCGTTATGGTAGCCAAAGGAGGTCGAGGCGGGCGCGGTAACGCACAGTTTGCTACACCCACTCATCGTGCGCCGACGGAATCTGAACCGGGCAAAGTCGGCGAGCGGAGACGAATGGAGCTTGTGCTCAAGCTCATCGCCGACGTGGGTCTCCTGGGCGAACCCAATGCGGGTAAAAGCACTCTCCTGTCAGTCATAACCGCCGCGCGTCCGAAGATTGCGGACTATCCGTTTACCACGCTGAATCCCAACCTGGGAGTGGTCGGCCTCTCGGGAGGGCGTTCCTTTGTTGTCGCCGACATTCCCGGCATAATCGAGGGGGCGCACGCAGGGAAGGGGCTTGGCCATCAGTTCTTGCAGCACATCGAGAGAACGCGCGTACTGGCGTACTTGATTCCCGTTGACGCCGAGGATCTGCAAGACAAGTATGCGCTGCTTCGCTCGGAAGTACGGGAGTACAGCGGCAAGTTGGCCGCCAAACCGCACCTTGTTGCCCTCACCAAGGCGGACCTGTTGCCGTCCGAAGCTGGTCAACTAGTGGTGGAAGCACCTGAATCGAGTGGCACGTATGTGATTTCCGCTGCGGTCGGGAAAGGCCTTGATGACTTGCAAGAGACTCTTTGGGAGCTGCTGCAAGGGAGCGCCGAGCGAGCTGAAGCGGGGGAGGTGGGGGAGCCAACGCTTGGATAAGACGGACGCCGCATACGTCACTCTAGCCCTGGTGCCCGGTATCGGTCATGCTAGGCTGAGGTCGCTCTTTTCGTGCTTCGAAACGGCGGACGAAATTCTGGGAGCCCGCTTGAGTCAGCTACGCGCGGTTCCGGGAATGACACGCGCCGCCGCCAGTGCGGTGGTAAAAGCGAGCCTGACAGAGGGAGAGCGGGCCATAGCGCGCGCGGAGGAACTCGGGGGGACGGCTCTCGTCCCCACCGATAGACTGTTTCCCTCGTTTCTCAGGGAGATACCGGATCCTCCTACGCTCCTTTTTGTAGCGGGCAGGCCCGAGTACCTCGACCGACCGGGTATCGCCATCATTGGGACTCGGGATCACACATCCTACGGAGCGCAGGTTTGTCGTAAGCTGTCTACCGGGTCTGCAAGGGCGGGCCTTAACGTCGTGAGTGGTATGGCGCGGGGGATTGATGCGATAGCGCACGAGGGCGCACTCGATGCAGGCGGGGTGACGGTTGGGGTCCTGGGAAACGGTTTGGGTGTCGTTTATCCCGCTGCAAACAGAAAACTCTACCAGCGTGTATCCGCTGATGGGTGTCTTGTTACGGAGTTCCCGCCCGGTGAGCGTCCCAACGCCGGGAGTTTCCCCCGGCGTAACCGCTTGATCAGCGGGCTTTGCAAGGTGACGCTCGTAGTCGAGGGCGGGGTGAAGTCGGGTGCACTGATAACTGCGGATTGTGCGTTGAATCAAGGGCGAGACGTGGTTGCCGTGCCCGGTCCGATAACCAGCAAGCGATCGGTTGGCTGTAACCGCTTGATACAGATGGGTGCGAAACCAGTGCTCTCGGTTGCTGACGTGTTGGAAGAGTTTGGGCTCGAGGTCAGCCCGATCGCACCCCTGCCCAATTTGCCTGACGATGAGCGTATGGTGTTTGACGCCCTCGATAGCGGCCCACTTCACGTCGATGATCTTGCCAAGGTAGTTCAGACAGCCACAGCTCAACTATTGAGCGCAGTTACATCGCTCGAGGTGCGTGGGCTTATCACCCAACAGCCGGGTAAGATGTTCGTGCGAACCTAGCTTACACCGTGTTGGAAGCTCCGGGAAGTAGTGATCTTGACCACCTGGGGCCGAGGTGGCTAAATTAGTGTGATTCTTCAACTTGGGGTATGACGAGTAGCGACCTTTCCGACCGCGAGAGACGAGTTCTGGAGGCTGTGATCCGGTCCTACGTGGAAAGTGCCGAGCCAGCCGGCTCCAGAACAATCGCCAAAACATTCCCCTTAGGCATCTCAGCCGCGACGATCCGCAACACGATGGGCGACCTCGAGGAGCGTGGTTATCTCTACCACACCCACCCCTCGGCGGGACGAATCCCCACAGATCGAGCCTATCGAGTCTACGTTGATGGCCTTATGGATCCTACCCGGCTTACCAGGGAACAGCGGGCGACGCTCGACCAGGAGCTGCTGAGGGGCCACACGGCAATAGAGTCTATCCTTGAGCGGGCGGCCGACGTTCTCGGCGTGCTCGCCCAGGAACTCGGCGTCGCATCCTCGCCGCCGTTCGACAATGCTGTGCTCGAGCGGCTGGAGCTGATAACTGTGTCCAGCGAACGGCTGCTGATGGTCCTCGTACTCAAAGCGGCCGCCGCAAGAACCATCTATGTAGAGGTGTCAAACGAGTTGCCGGCTGAGGCAGTGGAGGCGGTGGCGAGAGTGCTGAACGAGCGCCTCGCGGGACTCACCCTTGACGATATACGCCGCACTGTAAAAGAACGTCTGACCGATGCGGGCGACGGCGCCGGTCAGAACGAGCTCATAAATATTTTTGTTGAGGAAGCCGACTACCTGTTCACCGGCTCGGACGGGAACGACGTGGTGATGGGAAGCGCCCAGATGCTAGCCGACCAGCCGGAGTTTCACTCCAACGAGAAAATGCGGGAGCTTCTGGAACTGACGGAGCGGAAGGATGTGCTGCGGAGCGCTCTGCGAGCGAGGAATAGAACCGGTCTCTCCGTCACCATAGGGACGGAACATGTCAATCCCAAATTGACCGATTTTACGATCGTGACGTCCACTTACCGCCGCGGCACTCTGTCGGGCGTCATTGGCGTGATGGGACCCACGCGGATGCCGTACGACAAGGTCGTCGCCCTGGTGCAGTACACCAGCAGGCTTGTAGACAATCTGTTGGGAGACCACTAGGAGCATGGCGCAGAACTATTACGATGTCCTCGGCGTCCCGCGCGGCGCTTCGGACGACGAGATAAAGAAGGCCTACCGCAAGCTAGCGATGACGTACCACCCCGACAGAAACGACGGGGATAAGCGTTCTGAGGCGAAGTTCAAGGAGGCCACGGAGGCCTACGAGGTCCTGTTGGATTCCGACAAGAGAGCGCGCTACGATCGCTACGGTGAAGCTGGACTCAGGGGGGGCGGTGCCGGTTTTGACTTTCACCACTTCGATCTCTCCGAAGCCCTGTCGGTGTTCATGCGCGATTTCGGCGGGTTTGGCGGGTTTGACTCGATCTTTGGGGGAGGCCGGCGGTCGCAGCGGCAAGTCCGCAAGGGGCAGGACATCAGAATTCGCCTGCAGATTTCGCTGGACGAAGTTGCCAAGGGATCGACACGCAAGGTCAAAATGCGCGCGCTCGAAACCTGCGAGGAGTGCGGCGGATCAGGTTCGCGCAAAGGTGTCGAGCCGTCCACATGTTCGACCTGCTCCGGTTCGGGCGAGGTAAGGCAGGCGACTCGATCGTTCTTTGGCCAGTTTGTATCAGTGATGCCGTGCCCTAACTGCGGCGGTGAGGGAACCGTGATCCGGGATCCGTGTTCGGAGTGCCGCGGTGACGGACGCACGAGAAGGGAGCGGTTGGTTCAAGTAGAAATCCCACCCGGGATTTCCGAAAACAATTACCTCACGCTGAGAGGTCAGGGAGCCGCGGGGCCGAGAGGCGGGTCGCCTGGAGATTTAATCGTTGTACTCGAGGTCGAAGATGATGAGCGGTTCGAGCGCAGCGGTGACGATCTCGTCTACCACCTGCCACTTTCCTTCAGCCAGGCTGCGTTAGGGACTGACGCGTCCGTGCCATCGCCGTACGGGAATTTCAAGCTCACCATTCCGGCGGGCACCCAGGCGGGGACGGTCTTAACGGTGCGTGGTAAGGGACTTCCGAACCTGGGTAGCGGTGCTAAAGGCTCTCTTCATGTTAAAGTCCAGGTGTGGACACCTGGGAAGCTCACTACGGAGATGAAAGACCTGTTCGAACGCCTCGCAGAGGTCGAGGGTGAACCGCCCGCAGAGGCGGGTATCGGCAGAAGGTTCTGGAACAAGATGAAAGAGGCGCTGGGCGCGTGAAGGCGGGTGCCGCTCTCTCTTTTGAATCGCCCTCGGGCCAAGCCCCCCTTGAACAGCTAGAGTTTCACAAAGTCCTCGACGTTATCGGGAGGCACGCCGTCATGTCCTTTGCACGTGCCGCTCTCGCCGCCAGAATTCCGAGAACCAAGTTCGCTCCTCCACATCATCGTGGGACCGGTGTGACGGTTGCTGAGTTTCACCGATGAGTGGTATACCGGATGAGCTCATCGAGCAAGTTCGCGACTCCGCCGATATGGTCCATTTGATCGGTGAACACGTAGACCTCCGCAGAACCGGATCAGATTACCGGGGGGCCTGTCCCTTTCATGGGGGACAGAGGCGGAACTTCGCAGTAATCCCGAGAAAGCAGATGTTCTATTGTTTCGTCTGCCACGAGGCCGGCGATGTGTTCTCATTTTATATGAAGAAGCTTGGCATGGATTACCCGACGGCTGTTCGGGAAGTCGCTTCCAAGACCGGCATCTCAATTCCCGAGCGTCCCTCTGGTGGGCCGGATCCCAACGAACCGCTCTACAGCGCCGTGTCCGTTGCGGTTGATTGGTACGCGAAATACCTCCGCGAATCGGACGACGCCGAACACGTTCGTAGCTATGTCAAGAACAGGGGCTTCGACATAACCGAGCGACCGGAGCTTGGATTTGGGTTCGCTCCCAAGGGCGATGATTTCCTGAGCGCGATGAATTCCCACGGACTCAGTGAAGAGGTGCTTGCGGGAGCGGGGTTAGTTGTTAGACGGGAGGACGGGAGCCTGAGGCCGCGGTTCTGGAATCGGCTGCTCATTCCGATAATGGACCTACGAGGCCGCGTTGTAGGATTCGGAGGGCGCCTGCTCACGGATGGTGAGCCCAAGTATCTCAACTCGCCGGAGAGCAGGATCTTTCACAAGGGTAGGCTGCTATACAACCTGCATAACGCAAAACAGGCCATTCGCAAACACGAACGAGCCGTTGTAGTGGAGGGCTATTTTGATGTGCTTGCTCTCCTTGACGTCGGCGTCGAAAACACGGTAGCGGCGCTGGGAACTGCCTTTACGCCAGATCAGGCGGTTCTGCTCGAGCGGTACACTAAGGAAGCCACGATTCTCTATGATAGCGATTCCGCGGGTCTCAAGGCCACGTTCCGCTCCGCCGACGAGATGTTGCGAGTCGGGCTCAGGGTTACCGTTGCGACGTTGCCGGCGGGTGAGGATCCGGATTCGCTCGCACGGCGCGGCGGGGCGAAGGCCATCAACTCGGCTGTAGCAGATGCGGTTGACATACTGGAACGCAAGCTGCAGATGCTGAGCCTAAAGGGTTGGCTCGGGGACGTGCGGGGACGCCGCCGTGCTCTTGATAAGCTCATTCCGAGCGTACGAGCCGCCAAAGATGAAGTTACCCGTGATCTCTATGTCTCCAGGATTGCGGAAGCACTGGGCACGACGCGCGACTCCGTGGCACGCGAGGCTACCCAACAGGCGCGAGTAAGGCTGATGGCCCCGGGGGCCGCGGCGCCGTCCCCTTCGCGGCGCGTAGCTGCGTTTGCTGAACGCGAATTGATCCGTGTACTGATACATGAACCCGCCTGGAGGGGGCGCGTTGCGGAACAGCTCGGCGATACCAGTGTTTTGCATCAACCGGAGGGCGGTATTCTCGAAGCTCTGTTTGAGCTGGAGGAGAATCAGCCAGCATCGCGGCTGATGAATTCACTGGAAGGTGAATCGCGTGTGATATTGGCGGAGCTTCTCTCACAGCCGGGTTTCGATGCGACGCGCGCGGATGAAGCTGTCGCGAGCTCGCTCGAGAAGATCGAGAGCAGGGCGCGCGACAGGGAGAGGGCCGAGCTCGACAAACAGATGCCGTTCCTGACGGAAGCCGAAAAGAAGAAAGCACTCAGGCGTAAGAAGGAGTTGCGCGACGCAAGCCGCGGCAAGGGTGTGTATAGATTCAGCGGCTAGCTAGTTGAATTAGTTATTGGGAGGATTAGTGGATCAAGACCTGGAAGCTTTGTTGCTGTTGCAGGAAAAGGACCTTGCCGTGCGCGGCGTCGAGAAAGAACTAGCCGACCTCGAGCCGGAGCTGGAACGACTCGATACCGAACTGGGAGAGGTCGAATCCCAGTTGGAGGCTGCGAGGGCTGAGCTTAACGGCGCCGGTGAAACGCGCCGCGAACTCGAGGGGAAGATCGAAGGATACAGACTCATGCAGGACCGAAAGCGCCAGAAGCTTGAGTGGGTCAGGGGGGCCAAGGAGGCTTCGGCGATCATGGCTGAATTGGACCTGGCGCGCTCAGTCATGGCTAGAGAAGAAGCTGAATGGATAAGGTCAGCGGACCGTGTGCAGGAAGCGGAAGCGCGTGTGGCTGAGATCGAATTGGCCTTCGAGGAGACGAAGGCAACACAGACTCCCAGGCGTGAGGAAATTACCTCCATGCAGGCTGAGTGTGCGGCAAGACTGAAGGTCGCCAAAAGAGAGCGGGACAAGGCGAAGAAATCTGTCTCGCAGCCACCACTTTCCCGGTATGAGAGAACCCTCCAGGGGAACGCGCCGAAGGTCCTTTTTGAACTACGCGGCAGTGCCTGCGGAAACTGCTTCACGACGGTTCCAATGCATCTCAGACACCTGATCGAGCACAATAGGTCGATCGTTGACTGCCAGGGCTGTGGTGTAATGCTATACGCACTTCCCGAGTGACCAACATCGTTTCACGGTGGCGCATCAGCGATCCTCCCGACAGTGACGTTGTTGAGCGTCTTTCTGCCGAGCTCGATGTGCCGCGCGTCCTTGCTTCGCTGCTAGCGCAGCGAGGTTACCACACTTCGGACTCGGCCAAACGCTTTCTCCGGCCGTCTCTCGACTCCCTGCACAATCCATTTCTACTTCGGGACATGGATCGCGCAGTGGAAATAATTTCGCGCGCGGTTGCCTCCGGTGAATCGATTCTGATTCACGGGGACTATGATGTGGATGGACAGTGCGCCACTGCGCTCCTAACCAGGACCCTCACCCTGGCAGGTGCCAAGGTATTTCCCTTCGTGCCCCACCGGCTTCGTGACGGATACGATTTCGGTCCCGCCGGCATTGCAGAGGCCCAACGCGTCGGTGCCTCGACGATCATCACGTGCGACTGCGGCATCACAGCCCACAAGGCTGTTGCCGCAGCGCGCAAGGCGGGATTCAGAGTCATTGTAACGGATCACCATCTTCCGATTGAGCTGCCCGACGCAGATGCGGTCGTGAATCCGATGAGGCAGGACTGCGAGTATCCGTGCAAAGACCTGTGCGGAACGGGTGTCGCGTTCAAGCTTGCCCAGGCACTGATGGGGGAGTTGTCGGTACCAGAGAACTCGCAGTACCACTTCTTGGACCTCATTGCACTTGCAACAGTTGCAGATATCGTTCCCCTGAGAGATGAGAACCGCGTCATGGTTCACCACGGGCTCAAACTACTTGCTCGGTCCCGTTGGCCAGGCATAAGGGCTTTGTTGCAAAGTGCGGGCGTGACGGGGAATTCAGTCACTGCGGGTCAGGTAGGGTTCATTGTAGCGCCGAGGTTGAACGCTGTGGGCCGGATCGCGGATGCGAAGGCAGGGCTGGAGCTGCTTCTCACCGATAACGAACGAGAAGCCGCGATTGGCGCGGAGAAGCTTGAGCGACTGAACACCGAACGTCAAACCATTGACCAGCGAACGCTAGAGCAGGCCATTCAGATGGTGGACGACGAAGTCGACCTCTCGAGCGAATATGGGATAGTTCTAGCAGATGAGGAGTGGCATCCGGGAGTGATCGGCATTGTAGCCTCGCGCCTGGTCGAGAGATACGTAAGACCCGTAGTGTTGATTGCGCTCGATGGTGAGGAAGGGAAGGGCTCGGGGAGAAGTATTTCTGCGTTTGACTTGTATGGTGCCCTCTCCCAGTGCGGTGAACTGCTCGACAGGTTCGGCGGGCACCGGATGGCGGCCGGACTTTCCGTGAAGCGAGATCTGATCGATCGATTACGAGAACGTTTCGTTGCAATCGCGGGCAGGGAGCTCACTGAGGAGGACCTGGTTCGCACTCCACACGTCGATCTTCTCGTCTCGTTGCGGGAGGCTGACGACACGTTGGAGCGGCTGCTACGCCATATGCAGCCTTGTGGAACTGGCAATGCTACGCCGGTCCTCGGCGTGACTGGGGTCCATGCACTCGGTCAGCGGACGCTGAGCGGTCGCCATCTCAAGTTTGTGCTCGAAGATGGATCGAATCGCCTTCAGGCGATCGGATTCAATTGGGCCGACAGAATGCCTGAAGGAGTACTCGGTGGAGCTATCGACGTCGCCTTTCACCTCGATCGCAACGAATGGCGCGGGCGATCAGAGCTCCAGGCCAAGATCGTCGACATAGTTGCCGCGGCGTGAGGATAATTTCGGGTAGTTTTCGCGGGCGCAGACTGAGAACGCCCGGGAGCGGCGTAAGGCCAACGACCGACCGTGTTCGCGAAGCCTGCTTCAGCATACTCGGTCCGGAGCTGAAAGAAGCCACCGTTCTTGATCTGTACGCTGGGTCGGGAGCCTTCGGCTTGGAGGCTCTGTCCCGGGGCGCACGACACGCAGACTTCGTGGAAGCAGGCAGGAGATCCCGTGAGGCTCTGGATCGGAATATCCACACGCTCGGCGTTCGGGAGCACACCACCGTTCACTGGGGCAAAGTGTTGAAATTCGTTGCAAAACTTGGGGAACTCTCTTACGATGTAGCGTTCGCAGATCCTCCGTACAATTCCGATGATGCCGTGCAGCTTGCGGAATCATTCCGGATGCTACGTTTCGCCAGGATTATGTCTATAGAGCACCGACATGATGTGGAGCTGTGCGCGGATCAGGCGCGCAGATACGGGGGCACTACACTCTCTTTCTTCTTCAGCTAGATGACTCGAATCGCAATATATCCGGGGTCCTTTGACCCGGTCACGCGCGGCCACGAGGACATCATTCGTCGCAGCCTGCGGTTTGTGGATCGATTGGTCGTGGCGGCTGCGGCCCATCCAACTAAGAAGCCACTGTTCTCCGTTGAAGAACGAATTGAGCTGTTGGAAACGGTGCTGAAGGGTGTTGAAGGGGTTGAGGTCATGGCATTCGACGGGTTATTGGCGAATGTCGCCGACACAGTTGGCGCCCAGATAGTTGTTCGCGGCCTTCGGGCGGTGAGCGACTTCGAGTATGAGTTCCAAATGGCGTTGATGAATCGCAAGCTCAAGCACGAGCTGGAGACCGTTTTCCTCGTGCCCGCTCTGCACCTGACGTTCTTGAGCTCGAGCCTCGTGAGAGAGGTTGCGGGGTTTGGAGGCGATGTCAGCGAATTGGTCGACCCGGCGGTCGACGCAGCGCTGAGAGCAAAGCTGGGCGGTTGACGTTTAGAGACGAGCTTCATCGGCGCGCCGCCGCGGTGCGTGGGACGGTCGTGTTGGTTGAAGAGTGGGATGAACGAATTCGACGCGCGGCAGAGGAAATTGGGGAGCGCGAGATCGCCGACGTCATGTTTGTGTCGGAAGCAGTTGACGACGAGCGACTCGCTCGCGTGGCGCAGCTCATCGGGGAACGCAAACCAGACAGAGTCAAGAGTGCCGGCCACGCGCTGGATCTGGCGCGCGACCCGCTCAGGTTTGCCGCCGGGCTCGTCGCACTGGGCGACGTGAGCTGCGCGGTGGCCGGGGCTACTACGCCGACCGCCGATGTTCTTCGGGCCGCACTGTGGTGTGTGGGACCTGCGCCTGCGGTAGAGACCGTGAGCAGCGCCTTCTATATGGTTCTTCCGGCGCACAACGGCTCGGAGGGACATTGGTGGGGAGGTGGGTGGGAAACCGTCCTGACCTTTACCGATGCAGCGGTTGTGCCGGATCCTTCGGCCGAGCAGCTTGCCGAAATCGCGTTGGCGGCAGCGAGAGATAGGACCCTCATTGTGGGCGACGAGCCCGTCGTCGCCTTCCTGTCGTACAGCACAAAGGGTAGCGCTGCGAACCCGCAGGTGGATAAGGTTAGGGAAGCCGCTAACGCATTCCGGCGACGAGCGCCCAAGATCAAGTGTGACGGCGAATTGCAAGGAGACGCGGCCTTGGTCCCCGCAGTTGCCTCCAAGAAGGTTCCCGGGTCCGAGCCTGCAGGACGGGCCAACGTGCTGGTGTTCCCGGATCTGAGCAGCGGCAACATTGCATATAAGTTGGTGCAGCGTTTGGCAGGGGCGGCTGCGATAGGACCTGTAATCCAGGGATTGGCCAAGCCAATCGCCGACCTGTCGCGGGGAGCAACTGCCGAGGACGTGGTAGATGTAGCCGCTGCCGCTCTGCTGCAGTCACAACGTTCCATACGGAATTCCTAGGAGGAATGATGGGCTTTACGACTAGGCAAGTAGGCGACGTCGTAGTGGTTGGTGTCGAGGACCAACTGATAGTGGGAACGCGGCAGCAGCTCAAGCAAAAGATTTTGGATGAGCTTGGGGACGGTGGGCTGAAGTTCGTAATCGATTTTTCCGAGACGGGCTATATCGATTCGTCGGGTCTGGGGCTGCTCGTGACGCTTTCCAAAAAGATATCAGAAGCCGGAGGTTCTCTCCGGCTCGCCGCGCTGAACCAGGACCTAATGTCCTTGTTCGAGCTGACGAAACTGGATACGCTGCTCGCAATCTTCGACTCAGTCGAACACGCCATTGATGGGTTTTGACATAGCGGATTTGTCCCTTCAGTTGCGCGTCCAAACCAATGAGCGGCGGCTTGGCGGGGTTGGGGGGGCTATCGAGATCTCACTCAAGGTACCGTCCGATATAGCGGTGCTTGGAGAGGTGGTGGAGCTTCTCTCCGAGCGGTGCCGCAAGCATGGCGTTCCATATGCTACTACCCGCTTCAGATTGAAGGTTGTGCTCTGTGAGGCAATCCAGAACGCAATGCTGTACGGAAACAAGCTTGACCCTGGTAAATCGGTGCAGGTAACTGCCCTTATTGAAGGGAGCGATGTGACGATTTGTGTTGAGGATGAAGGGAGGGGCTTCGATCCCGATACGATTCCCGACCCCACAACTCCCGAGCGACTCGAACTGGAAAACGGCCGGGGACTCTTCGTGATTCGTAATCTGGTCGACGAGTTGCGGTTCAACGATCGAGGTAATTGCATCTGGATGGTGCTACGGAGGCGTTAAAAAGACTGGAGGCCACGCTGGCCCCAGTGCGTGAATTAGCCGGTTGTTCCATCCGTATCTGGCAGCTTACCGGCGCAGGGGCCCTTCGCCCGCTGGATCCTAGCGAAGCCAGCGTTCCCGATTACCTGGTGGTTCGAGACGGACGGGTCGAGTCGCTCGATGAACATCGATTCGTTGGGCCGCTCGAAAGCTTGCCGGGCCACTGGTTCGAGTTGGAAGTGCCGGAGGGGGTAAGTGGCGTTGAGAACCTTGGCCGACTCCTCGAATGCCTGCTCGAAGCCGAGCGTGAAACTGAGCTACTTGCTGGTGAACTCGCCCACAGGTACGAGGAAATCAACCTTCTCTACTCCATTGCCGAGACCCTCGGCCGTACGGTCTCCTTAACCGAGGCGTGCGAAATCATTGTGGCGGAAGTCGCCGGCGTGGTGGGTGCTGGCCGGGGCTCGATCTTCGTGTACGACGAAGGAGAGCAAGTGCTTCGGCCTGTAGCCGGGTGTGGGATTGACGTGGCGGATTTTCTTCCGGTGGATGTAGCCGACGAGACTTCCGTTGCCGCGCGGGCATTTCGGGAGCGCCAAATCGTCTCATTCGATCCAAGCGCCGACGATGCCGCGGACCGTCCATCGGAGAAAGTTCGTGACCAGGCATATCGAGGTTCTGCGTTCCTATCGGTGCCTATTCTGTATCCGGCACCGGGCGCCGAACCGAAGGCGGTTGGCGTAATCAACCTCACCGACAGGCAGGGTCCCGACTCCTTCCAGCTGGCGCATCACAAGCTGATGGCGGCAACTGCCAATCAAATCGGTGCCGCCATTGAAAACGCCCGCCTCGTCGAGCGTGATCTCGCCAGGCAACGGTTGAACCAGGAGCTCGCGCTCGCCCGCGAGATGCAGCATAAGCTTCTTCCCAGGATGTCGCTCTCCGGCGAGGGCTACGACTTCGCGGCCAGGTGCCATCCTGCTGAAGCCGCCGGTGGCGATTTCTACAAGTTTTTCCTCTTGTCAGAGGGAAGAGTGGGGGTCGTGCTAGGTGATGTCTCTTCCCATGGTTTCTCCGCCGCGCTGATGATGGCCTTGGTTCTGTCGGCGGTTGGGATACACGGCGAAAACACAGCTCGCCCGGACGAGGCAATCAGACGGCTCCTCGCCTCGGTATCGGATGAACTGGCGTCGGCTGACATGCATTTGTCGATTTTTTACGGCGTGGCTGACTTGGAATCGGGGGTTCTACAGTTCGCCAACGCCGGCCATCCCCACGCCTTTCTGATGCGACCGGGCTCTGAGGCGCTAAGATTGGGTGCCTCGTGCCCGCCTCTCGGGCTGTGTGACGCTGCTGAGCTCCGCTGTGAGAAAGTTGACTGGGTGCCCCGAGAGAGCGCCCTCGTGCTATTCTCCGACGGCATCGCCGATGTGGTTGGTGAGAAGGGCGTTGCTTTCGGCGAGTCTCGGGTGGTCGAGACTGCGGAACGGGCGCTCCGTGAAGGCGCACTGGCAGCGGAGGTGCTAGACACCGTGTTCACTTCGCTGGCCTCGTTCGGGGGCGTGGTTTCTGACGATCAGACCTTGGCGGTCTTGAAGGGGTAATTGGGCCGCCGACTTGGCCAGCACTTCCTAACTGACCCCGGCATCCTGGATCGGATCGTTGAGGCGATCCATCCGGGCGTCGCTGATACCGTCATAGAGGTAGGGCCGGGCCGAGGATCACTCACAACTCGGCTCGCTGAGCGGGTGGGCCACGTGATCGCAATTGAGCGGGATCGTGTTTTGGCACAACGACTTACGTCCGTAGATCTAAAGCACAATGTGAAGGTTGTGCAGGGCGACGCTCTCAAGATTGAGTGGACACAGTTAGCGCCTGGCGAATCGGACCTGACGTCCTTCAAAGTCGTTGGCAACATCCCCTATTACATAACTGCCCCGCTCATCGAGAAGGCCCTCTCCCCACCCGCGCCCGACGTTGTGGTGTACCTCGTCCAGGAAGAGGTGGCCGACAGAATTTGTGCCGAGCCGGGATCGCGGCGATACGGTGCGCTAACAGTGGGTATTCAGGTCGTCGCCATGGTGGAAAAGCTTTTCCGCGTCAAGGCTGGATCGTTTAGGCCTCCCCCAAAGATCGATTCCGCGGTGGTCAGGTTTGTACCCCGGCTCAACCCCCTCGTTGATTGGGCTGAACTCGCTGGTTTTCGTAGATTTATGGCCCAGATCTTCAGCCGGCGAAGGAAGCAGATCTTGGGTGTCCTGAGCGCTGTGTCGAGTCGGAGCAGGTCCGAAATGACGTCCATCTTAGACGATTTATCTCTCCGTCCCAGCGATCGTCCGGAAGTAGTTCCACCCGAAAGTTTTGTCGAGTTATTTCACATACTATCTCGTTGACGGCCCGCATGTATTGTGAAATATTTCACAAACAGTATGGCCAAGATTTCCGAGTCAAGCGTTCGACGGTTGTCGCTTTACCTCCGTTTCCTAGAGGAATTCGAGCAACAGGGAACCCCCACCGTCAGCTCAGGGGAACTCGCCACGCGGGGCGGAACTACTTCGGCTCAAGTCCGCAAAGATCTTTCCTTTTTCGGCTCCTTCGGCAAACGTGGCCTCGGTTACGACGTACCGGGCCTCGCGGCTAAGCTGAGAGACATACTTGGACTGAGATGCGCCTATGACGTTGTGCTAATCGGGGCGGGAAAACTCGGTGGTGCGTTGACGCAGTACGAAGGATTCAGGGAGCGCGGTTTCAATATAATGGCAGTCTACGACCGAGATCCCGGACGAGTCGGGCGGCGTTGGAATGGATTGGTGGTGCGGGATGATTCTCAGCTTGAGCGGGATCTGACCGGATCGCCTGCCAAAATTGCGATCCTGGCAATTCCTGAAACGGGGGCTCAGGAGGTGACCGATCGGCTGGTGCGCTGCGGCGTTCAGGCGATACTGAATTTCGCTAATATCAAGCTTTCAGTGCCCGATTCAATAACGGTGAAGAACGTGAACATGGCACTTGAGCTGGAAGTCCTCAGCTACGCCCTCCGCAACCAGCGTCTCGCGTCCGAGTGAGCGCCGTCGGCGTAACATCCGAGGTCGGTTCCCTCCGCGCCGTACTGGTCCACACTCCGGGTAATGAACTCCTTGCCGTTACCCCAGGTACCAGAGAGGATTACCTCTACGACGACATAATTGACCTCACGATTGCCGGCCGAGAGCATCGGTTATTGGTGGCGGTGCTGGAACGTTTTTCCGAGGTCTACGAAGTGCGTACTCTTCTCGGCGAGGTACTCGATCACCCTGGGGCGCGCGACTCGCTCGTCGCGCGGACCACGGACGTGGTTCCGTCGGGCACACTGGCTCGGCGGCTCGGTGACCTGTCGTCCGGCGAGCTCGTCACGCTGCTAATCGAAGGGGAGCAGGCTCAGCCGGGACCGATCGCCAGCGCTCTGAACGAGACGGGACATACCCTCCCGGCATTGCCCAATCTCTTCTTCACTCGTGATATAGGGATGGTCGTGGGTGATAAGGTCTTGATTGGAGCCATGCGCCACGACGTGAGGTGGACGGAGGAGATTCTGATCAAGTCCCTGTTCGCATACCATCCCAAGCTAAGCAACGGGGGGATCCTGTATGATGGTTCGGACGAGCGAAGGCTGGACTACACTCTCGAGGGAGGGGATGTGCACCCTCTGCGGGAGGATCTTCTGGTGGTGGGTTTCAGTGATCGATCCAGTCCCGCGGCGCTCGATATGTTGTGCGACCTCATGTTCGAGCACGGAATTAGAGACGTAATTGTCATTGTGATGCCGGGCCGGCAGGAGGCGATACACCTGGACATGATATTCACGCAGGTGGATCGCGGACTCTGTGTGGTTTACCCGCCTCACTTCATTGGACCTGAGCGTCTCCGCGTACTGCTCCGGAGTAAGGGCAAGGACGGTGTCCGGGAGATGCCCGATATCTTCCAGGCTCTGGACGAGGTGAATCACAGGTTAGAGCCCATCGCATGCGGTGGCTCTATCCGCGGTGTTCAAGAGAGAGAACAGTGGGCGTCGGGCTGCAATGTGATAACAGTTCGGCCTGGTGTCGCGGTGGCGTACGCTCGAAACGATGCCACTCTCGAAGAGTTCGCCAAAACGGGCTTCGAGATCGTTGAAGGCGCCCAATTCTTGACCGGTGAGCAGTCGATCGAGGAAGGTTCGCGCGCCATCATTACCGTTGTCGGTAGCGAACTCGTTCGGGGTGGTGGGGGACCCAGATGTATGACGTTGCCTCTCAAGCGAGATGCAATCTGAGCGGCGCCGGTCTGCAGTTCCAGCCCGGCGGAACGCTGGCAGATAAGGCGATCAGTCGCCTCGAACGCGAATCCATCGATAGCATGACTCTAGCCCGAGATATCCTTGGGATGGCATCGGCATCTCCACTGATTGCCCACAGGCTCGCAGCGGCACTCCTTGGCTCGGATCCGCGAGTGGCTCGGCTCGCGGATGGAACGTGGTCACTAGT
>JAZFQE010000210.1:0-2692 GCA_036444955.1 Gemmatimonadales bacterium | reverse complement strand
CGTACGCAGGGGGCGTCCGGCACGCCCGACGGTCTGGCTTTCTCACACGATCCGGAGCAGCAGTTCCTCTACGTGGCCGACGGCGGCAACGAGCGGATCTGGATCGTGGGGCGGGCGGACCTGAAGGTCGTGTCCTCCTTCGGGCACGGCGGGCACGACGCCGGCGGCTTCATCACCGCGCACGCCATCGGCGTGGATTCGAACGGCAACATCTACGTCGGCGAGAGCACCGACGGCAAGCGCGTGCAGCGGTTCCTGTACAAGGGCATGGCGCCCGCGCAGCCCTGAGCCGCGAGCTTCGTAGGGACCACGGTTATCACTTCGATTGTCTGCACCCTCTCGAAGTCTGGAGCCGCCGTCGGGTCGTCGGTCGCCGCGCCTTCCTTGATCATCAGGAACCGCTGGCCGGCTCCGTCTACCTCCGAGACACCTCAAACCCGGAGACGAAACGCTCGATGGTATCTCGATACTCGGCCAGTAGATTTCGGCCGGTCCAAGCAATAATCTGCACCGTACCGGAAGTGTCGCTGAAAAAGTGCGCCACAAAGACAAAAGGGACGCCGCCCACTGTCGCCTCATACTCCATGAACAACATCCTCACGCCGTTCACGACCCGCGACCCCTGACGTATCGCTGTCGCGTTTGGATCGACTTCCCGAGCATTCGCAAGTGCCACTTCTGGTATCACCTCAAGTGGAATCTGAATGCGCTCCTCAATCACCCGCACGTAGAGATCGCTTGTTGAGTGTTGGAGCTGATGCACTCCAGGTTCGCTCGACGCTTGCATGTTCCATTCGGACGAGTCGTATCGGACGGCCATGCGATTCTGGAGCAAGTTAAGTGTTGAAAAACTTCCGGCTTCGGTCGGTGCAGTGGGCGGCTCACTCTCGTTTTCCGTTGAGAAGTCATTCGTCACACCTGAGGCATCGCTCAGAAGGCTTGCCACCTCATCCGCAGCAGCAGCCACAGCGTCCACAATGTGCGTTAGTCCCTGTGCATCGAGTAGCCGCAGCTCCGTCTCGTTCAGAGCCGTAATGTTCCCGTCGCCATCAACAGAGACTTTGGCCACATCTACATCGGAATTGATCCTCAGCATCTCAGTCATCTGCTCAGGGGTTGGTTCTGTATTGTTAGCCACGACACTTTGCACTAATGCAAAGTCGCCATGAATCGAGATATAGAGACCAACGGTATCCAGGTTGTTCCCTTCGTACGTGATGCTCCATGACTGTTCGGTAACTTTCTCGTACCGGAGGCCAGAGCCCTCGAGCAGTGCCAACATCGTGGCTACATGGGCGGACTCTGCTGTGTCCAAAGACGAGGTTGTCCCAACACGTGCCTGAGGCGCGTCGTCAGTGGGGCTCTCAGGAAACTGCACCGCCAGCTCCGCGAGCGTCATGCGGCTCTCAGTCGAAAAAAGACCACGAACGTAATTGACAGGGAGGACGAAGTTGAAGTTCTCTCCGCTAGAGAACTTGAAGCTGACAATCCCAATCAGCTCACCGTATTCATTGAACATCGCTCCGCCGCTACTCCCTAGGGAGGCGGCTGCACTTGTTTGGAACAGTTGGTATCCCTCACCGCTGTCTCTCGACGCGCTGATCACACCCTCGCTGACGGTGAGGTCTAGACCTTGCGGAGAACCGATGAGAACCACCTTCTCTCCGACCTGCACTTGTTCGGAGTCACCAAACGTTGCAGGTGTAAGGTTGAACGCCTTGATCTTGAGCAGCACCAAGTCTCTGCGCTCATCGATGTCAACTACAGTAACGTCATCGTAAACATCACCGTTTGCAAGTGTTATAGAGACTTGGGTCTGGCCACGGATCACGTGAAGGTTTGTAACCAGTACCCCGGTGGCGTCAAGCACAACCCCAGAGCCGAATCCGCCACCTGCTGTGATTCTGACAACGCTCGACGAGGCTCTCCGTGAGATCTCAGACGTTGATAGACGAGTACGTTGTTGGAGCGCCTGGGGACGCTGAAAATCCTCCGCATAGGCTGAAATAGCAAGCGGTGCGGCAATCATCAGGATGCTGAGGAACCTGGGCCAGAGGCCCCTGTTGGGGCTGTGCGGGATTGAAGCGATGGGGCTTCGAATATGAGCAGCAAGAGTATTCATGGCCGCCTCCTGAGACGTAACGGATGGTTCAGGCTGAAGATGGTCTTGGCTTCCCGCTCGAACCGCTGGCGGAGATCGGGATCGTCGGCAGGGTAATCGTCCGATGGGCTTGTTCTTACCTCGCCTCCTCAGCGACCGACGGGGATGAGCGCGCGCCAGTTCCTCGACCCGTACACTCACCAGGTGTGGGAGTCTCCTCGTTACCTCTGTCGGTGCTCAGGCACACCGCCGATAGCGTGGTGCTCGCTTCCGCGTGCCCCTTTTCAAGCTCGCCGGCTCCATGTCAAATCAATCCCTTAGCGGCGTTCCCGGTCCCAGAATTGACCCTCCCTGAGCGTCTCTTCCCACAGTCCCGACCAAGACTTGGGCCAAAGTCCTTCCGAGGCCCGAGCCCAGACCAAATCCAAGTGCGCTTGCCACAGGCCAAGGGAGCCAAGAGCCTCTTCTCACAGAGCCTCTTTGGTCTCTCATAGCAGCCTCCTCCCGCACGCCGCCGGACCTACCCCCTACGCGGCCCGTAAACGGGGCCCTACGCAGCTGCGGGGTCACACCCGGGCCGGCACTTAGGCC
>JAZFQE010000209.1:0-2941 GCA_036444955.1 Gemmatimonadales bacterium | reverse complement strand
CGGACATTCATCAACCGTTAACGACGTTCTCCTCCATCCACTGGGCGAAATCAGGGCGTAGGAACGCTTTGCTTGTGGCCACGGCCCAAGAGCGAGCGTCCTGGCCGGGCACCGGTGTGCTTGCCACCATCGATCACCAGCACGCCGTTCACGATCGTATAGTGAACACCCTCGGCGTAAGACTTGGGATTCTCAAAGGAATTCGTGTGACGCACCGTCGCGGGATCGAAGATAGCGATATCGGCCACGAACCCTTCGCGGATCTGTCCTCGATCGGACAGACCGAGTATCTGCGCCGGTAATGACGTCATCTTGCGCACAGCGTCCTCGAGCGAAAGCACTCTTTCCTCGCGCACGTAATGCCCAAGCACGCGCACGTTCGCGCCGAAGTACCGCGGATGCGGTAAGCCTGGGTAGTTTTCCATGTTGATCGCCTGACCATCGCTAGCCACGGCTACCCACGGCTGCCTCATGATGAGCCGCACGTCCTCCTCCGACATCGTGTGGAACAGTCCACGAATGCGCCCGTTCTCCTCCGCCATCAAATCCAGGCACGTATCGGCAGGATCAGGATTGCCGCGCAGCTTCGCGATCTCCGCAATGGTCATTCCCTCGTATTCCCTTCTCCCGGTATGCGTGGCGTAGCCGAGCACGATTCCATCCCAACCGCCGTGCTCCTCGGACCAAGTACGGAAGTCCGGATCAGCCTTAATGCGCTCGCGTATGGCCGGGTCGTTCAACCGCTGCGCGAAGGCCTCCGGGCCACCCTCCCTCGCCCAGAGCGGAAATATTTCTGCCCAACCGTGATTCATTGCGGTGTACGGATATTGGTTAGCCGTGATGTCGAGCCCGCGTGCGCGAGCCGCCTCTATCTGATCGATATACTTCCGTATCGTGCCCCAGTTCTCCTGGGAGCGGATTTTCAAATGAAAGGTATGCACCGGAATCTGTGCTTCCTCGGCTATACGGATGGCTGCATTGAGTTCCGCCTCCTGCTCGAATCCTTCGCTGCCTGTGTGCGAGGTAAAGTTGCCGCCGTACTGGGCGACGACCTTGGCAAGTTCGATCACCTCGTTGATATGGGTGGGGCCACCACTGGGGAACTCGCTCGTCATGCCCCAAGCCCCCTCTTCCATTGCACGTGCTGTGAGCTCCTTCATTCGATCAAGGTCGTTGGGCGTTGCCGGACCCTCTTCGTAGTCCATCACAGCGCGGCGAATCTGGTTGTATGACACATGAGAAATGAGGTTCATCGAAATACCGTCTCGCATCAGCTCCGAGAAGTACTCCGTAAAGGTCGCCCAAGACCGGCCTTCGGCAGGATCGTTGGCCGGTGCGGCGGACTCACCCTCACCGATCACCTCGAGGGTGACGCCCTGGCGAAGTTTGCTCTCACCGTTACCGTCGGTCAGAAGGGCATTAGTGGAATGCCCGTGCAGATCGATGAAACCTGGGGCGACGACGAGACCGGTCGCGTCGATCTCGCGGTCCGCCGACGCATCGCCAATTGCTCCCACGTCGACAATTCGACCCTCCTGAATCGCAACGTCGCCGGAAAACCAAGGGTTCCCGGTACCGTCGATAATACGGCCACCGCGAATCATCAGATCGTACTCGGGCGAGGATGCCTGCTGTGCGCGAGCGACCAAGGAAAACACGGCTGCGAACATAGTAATCGCAACAACAATCGAGAAAAATCGGAATCGTAGCGTCAACATCCCCCCTCCTACCCAACGGGTCTGCACAGATGGTTTAGCGCCTGCTGCTGGTCTTGGTCCAGATTCTACCCCTCTCGAATGTCCGCTTTCGGCCAGAAGCGGACATAGACGAGCACCGTCCAGCACCGCTATAAGCACAATTCCGAAATATCCGAAGCTTGGCATCTCTACCCAATAACGCTAGTGGGGAGTCAGCCTCTTACATGTCGGTTGTCGACGAGTCTCTGTGGGCAGCGTCCCTAGAACACTACTACCTAGACTTACACGACGCTTGCTCGCGGGGCTATTGCCTCACAGCAAAGCAGTACAACAAGCCGTCACCACCCGAACTAATCAACGCATCCTGGCTGCAGCCCCTAGAGTTATGCGACGACGCCCAGCCAGCGAAGTCATGATGACCGACCCGAGCTTTACCGTCGTCGCTGCTGCTCGTCCAGTTATTGCAGGTCATGTCTTCACCGGGAGGATAAGCCCTACCGTCGGACGTTGAGCCAGTCAGAATGTCATGCCGGTTCGGCACGGCAAACGACCCTGGAATGACGCGGGCACGCTCGTCAAGCCCCGTCTCAGCGCCAATGCGATGCATGAGGTTGTGGAGGCTTTCCAGATCCGCACCAACCCGGTAGCCGTTTGCGTTGAACCACGGACCGGGACCGATCCTGTCTCGGGCGTTGACGGCGTTATCACCCTGGGTGCTCAGATACGCACGCCAGGTCAGATGGCCCTGATCGACGCTCTCTGCCAGGTTCTGGCAGATCTCATCCGCCCCCGCCAGACCTCCCAGGTCGCCGCCGTTGCCGGAGCCCTGACTTGTGACGAAGAAGGACATCGGCCCCGTCGGCGGCTGCGCTTGAGCCAAGCCTGCGAAAAAGAGTCCACAGAACGCCACGATGTTTAATATGAACTTGTTATTGCTTTTCACCATTGATTCCCTCGATTATCGAAATTATCAGAGTAGATCGATAGTAACACTGCTATTGGCGAGAAAATGCCATCCGTTGCTATTCAAACGAGTCGTCTGGCCTTATCAGGCCCGAATCGGGGGGGGCTGAATGTCCGCTTTTTCCCCCAAAGCGGTCATTCAAAACCACCAATCTAGACTCAGTCCGAATGTCTGCTTTCGGCCATAAGCGGACGTCGCATAGTTCGGAGGGAAAGTTCAAGTAAGTTCTGGAACAGGGCTTGAAGAGGCATTTTCTGGGCGCCATTTCGAGAAATGCTCA
>JAZFQE010000208.1:0-2765 GCA_036444955.1 Gemmatimonadales bacterium | reverse complement strand
ATACCATGATTATGTCTCGACGCCGGTCGAGGACTGGGAAGCTCGCGAGCGGATCGCGCTCACGGAAGCGGAAATGGATGCGCTTCTTCACATCGCACTGGCGAATCGTGACGACTGCAAATGGATCAATGCCTGGCGACTCATCGAGCTGTTCCGTCGTGCGGACCTGATTTACCTGAACGGCGGGAAGGATTGCGGAATGTCCATTGGTGGGATCAGGCAGGTGCTCGGCCACACGGAAACCCGTCAATACATCGAAGGGGACGAGCATGTGGAAGAAACTTGGTCGAATGTCTATTGGCCACAATTCCTACGCATCGACCGCACACGCACGCGCTCGCCCCTGCCCACGACACTGGTCCATGAGAGGGAATACCGCTGCCTGCACCCGAAACCTATTCAAGACCTCGATGCGTTGTGGAAGGAGCTGCTCCCCGGCTGGCAGGAGGATGCGATCGAGGCGACCCAAAAGATCTGGCAAGGCAAGCTTGATAGCTCGTTGCTGAATGAAGTCTTCCTGCCTCCTGACGGCGTGACGTATCGCGTCACCATGACACAAGGCGCGGACCGCCGCTCCAATCTCTACGCGCTGATGCAGGCGTACAGGCCGCTGCGTCGCAACGTAGCCAAAAATCATTATTTGAGCCTCGGCAAGGATTGGCGGGACCTTTACAGACCGATCGGCAAAGATCACGCAGACCATGGGCAACAAAGGGACCGGGAGAACCCTTCGCCGTTTTCGCAACACAGCTCCGATGAACAATCCGTTGTAGATCTGCAATTCCTGGAGGCGACCCATGGCTATCGAGTCGGCAGCGGGATCAAACCTTCCGCGTGGTACTACAACCATCTGAAGTGGGGGTTCTCCGACGCCATTGAGGAACAGAGGAAACACAATGCCGAGCTTGGCGGTCTTGGGTTCAGTTTCAACTCGCCTCCCTTTGATCCAGAGAAGGTGGGCTATCCACATGCGAACCCAGAGGAGACGCTTCCGACCAAGGAACGAAAACGGATGCTGTCGAGTGATCTCCTCCCGCCGACTCCTGAGCAGATACAGGAGTCGCAAGAACAGGAGCAAAAACGCGAGGAAGCCAACAAGCTGATGGAGGGGATCCTGATTGGCGAAGTCGGTGAGGCTTTTTACAGACTCAAGCTCAACGAGGCGACGTTCGGTGTCATCGCCAAGAGGCTCAAGTTGTCCAGCGCAGACGCCGCCCGAAAGCGTTGGGACCGAGCCAAGACAAAAGTGAGAGCGAAGCTTCGCCCTTTATTTGACGCGTAGTCGCCGCCCTCCCCAACCAGACGGTCTGGCCAGAGCCGTGCGTCTCGCTCTCTCCGCATTGTGGACTGCGTGGCGCACCTCTCGTAACTCATTGACGAAGCGGTGGAAAAACTTTTCCTGTCCGCTTTTGGCCTTTCGCGCCTAATAAGAAAGTAGAGGGGCATATCAACTTGCCCTTGTCATTACGAAAGGAGCCCGTATGACCATCCCACAACGACATAAGGCTGTGACGAGGCAGGTCCAGACGCTCGTCCGGCAGGCGCAAGACCTCCTGCTCGATGCGAGCAACGGTGATCCCTGCAAGGCATTGCACCTACTCGAAACGCTCACCGTCCAAACTCGCCGAACCTCCGCGGCCCCATGCCCAAGACGCGGACCGCGACCGAAAGCACATGCCACACAGGAGAACACCCCCCATGCCAAGCGGTGACCCCTCCGTGAACCGGCGCGCAAAACGCTTACTCGACATCCACACCACGCTCGACCAGCTCAGCAGCTCACCGTGCAGCCATGATGTCATGGAGGTGGCGCTTGCGACGGCGACCAGCCTACCGCTGTGCTCTACTGAGCATCCAATCCCCGTTTGGCTGCTGATCGTGGGCGATCCCTCATCAGGGAAAACCGACGGCGTGAACGCCCTCAAGGACTCGCCACGCGTCTTCTTTCTGGACACTATGACAGACAACAGCCTGGCTAGCGGATATGTGGACAAGAAAGGTAATCGCGCACCATGCCTGTATGACAAGATCAAGGGGAAAACGGTCGTCATCAAGGACTGGACCACCATGCTCTCACGACGAGAAGAAAGCGTCCGAGCGATCCTCGGGGAGCTGCAATCCGCCTATGATGGGAAATACAGCAAGGCCACCGGGAGCGTCGGCGTCATCGAATGCGAGGGCACGTTTTCCTTCATCGCGTGCGTGACACCGTTAGCGATCAAACGGCACCACAACTATATGTCCTTGCTTGGGGGACGTTTCCTCATGATCCGGCTTGTTCCACTTACTGAGCAGGAACGAGAGGAAGGGTTTGAGCGGTGCTGGGATGAAGCGAGCCGCGACGAGCACCGATCTATGCTCAAGCGTCTGGTCGTCCAGCGCCTTGAGGACTTACACCGCTCGCCGCCTGACCTCCAACCCGAAGCCGACACGCAGAAGCAGGATCTCAACCGACTGGCAAGGTTCATCGCAAGAGGTCGTGGGGCAGTGATCACCGAAAGAGTGACCGATCTGGATGAGGCCACCGGCCAGGAACGGTGTCGGTATGAAGTTGTCGATATTCAGGTCGAGGAACCCTTCCGGGTGCTCCAGCAGTTGCGGACGCTTGGGCGAGCCCTCGCTCGCCTCCATGGCCGAGGCCGCATGACTGACCATGAGATCGAGCTGCTTCGACGTGTGGCCCTGTCCACGGTACCCCCGGAACGGGCACAGATTCTCGGGCTGTATGGGAAGGGGCATGGCGAGCTGAGTGTTTCGGATTGTGC
>JAZFQE010000207.1:0-20348 GCA_036444955.1 Gemmatimonadales bacterium | reverse complement strand
TGCATGATGCCGGGCGTGTCAAAATCCTCCTCGCCCACGAACACGTACCCCGTGGCCGGCCAGTACCATGCGTTGTGAGTCTGACCGCCGGCGGTTAGGACGCGCCCCATCTCGATTGGATTCTCGGGCGACCCGCCGCCGATTCCGTTGCCCACATCCAGTATGATGAGACCGGCTGACCAATAGGAAAGAAATGCTAACCCGTCGCGTACGTATATGTCGTGGAGGAACGTGAACCCCGTCGTAAAGCTTGCTACGACCTGTGGATTAGCGGGATTAGTTATGTCTACTATTCGCATTCCCTGACCGGGCCCGTCGAGAGCGGCATATACGTAATCGCCGTCGATCCAGACATTATGCACTCCTGTTTCTAGACCGTCGGTGAACCTCGCTACGAGCGTCGGCTGCAGTGGGTTTGCGAAGTCGAGGATGGTTATTCCGTTTAGGGCGTCGCTCGAGTTCTCATGTGTTATTACTGCTATCAGTCCGTCATCTCTGATCTTCACGTCGTTGACAGTGCTGGCCTCTACTACAACCTCGTTCGTGAGCAGGGGGGAGTCGGGGGCCGATATATCCCAAACGAACACGCGGTCGCCCACGTTGCCACCGCGGTTACCCCGGGTGCCAGTTAGGGCAACGCTGCCGTGAAGCCAGAGGTCGGATGTGAAGTGGGAGCTTACGGATCCTCGCCCCACGACGTTGAAGCCTCTAGCGCTTGGTTCCGGACCTGACGAATCGCCGCATGCGACGAGCAGCGGCAGAGTTACCAGCGCCGCGAATTTGGAAAATGCCGTTCTCGAAACCATTGGAGTCAAGGTGTAGAGATGAGTTGTGCCAAAGGGCACCTATACTACTAGCCGGATCTGAGCTTGTTCCGGCGGTGTGGGAGGTGTGGTGTTAAGCTGCGGTGAGGTATTGAACGCTGAACAATCGCTTGGGATCCATCCACACTTGCCGGACCGCAAATCCGGCTTCCTCGGCAATCCTCGCGAATCCTTCCAGCGAGTACTTGTAGGATGATTCAGTCCAGATACTCTCTCCCCTCCGCAACTCGATCACGACTCCCTCCAGCGCGACAATCTGGTTGTGGGTGCTGACGAGGTGCATCTCAACGCGGCTCTCCTCTTGGTTGTACACGGCCCGGTGTGTGAATTTTTCGAGTTCGAAATCCGTCCCAAACACGCGATTGAGGTGCTCCAGGATGTTGAGGTTGAAGGCCGCTGTGACTCCCTCACGGTCGTCATACGCGGCTTCGAGCGTTGCCGCGTCTTTCTCCAAATCAACTCCGATAAGGAGACCGCCTCCGGGTCCCGAAACCTCCCGTATGTGGTGGAGAAACGCGCCAGCCTCTTCGAGGTGGAAGTTGCCGATTGTTGATCCCGGGAAATAGACGACGGTTTTGCCTACGTCCCCCTCCGGCTGCGGGAGCTCTAGACGGTCGTGGTAGTCGCCGCAAACAGGAAGAACTTGAAGGGAAGGGTAATCATCCGCAATGTCACCGGCCGCTCGCATGAGATGTTCCCGCGATATGTCGATAGGAATGTACGCCGTCGGATCTTCGAGGTTGTCCAGAAGGATCCGTGTCTTCTCGCTGCTCCCACTGCCGTATTCGATTATGACGCAGCGTGGTCCGATGAGCGAAACCATCTCAGCTACATGATCGCGCATGATCGCGCATTCAACCCGTGTCGGGTAGTACTCTTCGAGCCGGGTGATCCGCTCGTAAATCTCCGAACCGCGCTCGTCATAAAGCAGCTTGCAGGGAAGCTGTTTGGGATCCTGTTGCAGTCCGCGTAGGATTTCTTCGACCGAACTCTCTGTGTCCGGCTTGTAGTCAACTAACTCGATGGACTTCGGCACGAAACCGCTGCAGCTAGTCTCGAACGAGTCTGATGCCGGCAAACTGCCAGCGCGCGGTTGCCGGGAAGAAGTTCCGGTAGGTGATCCTGATATGCGATTGCGGCGTGGCGCACGATCCTCCCCTGAGGACGAACTGATTGCACATGAACTTGCCGTTGTACTCACCTACCGCACTTTCGGCTGGCTTGTACCCCGGGTAGGCCGAATAATGACTGCTCGTCCACTCCCACAGATCGCCGAATAGTTGCGCTGGTGTCTCAGCTGCGGCGTGATCGAGCGGGACGGGGTGAAACACCTTGCTCTCAACAAAGTTTCCGTTCATCTCCACGCCTTGTGCGGCTGCCTCCCATTCCGTCTCTGTCGGTAACCGCGCGCCGGCCCAGCGGGCGTACGCGTCGGCCTCGTAGTAGCTGATGTGGCTCGCCGGTTCGTTCTTCCGGACCTCGCGCAGACCCGACAGAGTGAATAAGCACCACGTGCCGTCGTGCTTCTCCCAATAGATGGGTGCTTCCCAGCCCTGGGCCTCAACGATGGCCCAGCCGTCTGAAAGCCACAAGACCGGATTCTGATATCCGCCGGCCTCCATGAATTCTATGTAATCTCCGTTCGTCACCAGGCGGGAGGCCAGCTTGTATGGTTCCAAAAATACGCGATGCGGCGGTCCCTCGATATCGTAGGCAAAGCCGTCGCCCGTGTGTCCGATTTCCTGCACGCCGCCGGCGTACTCCACCCACTCGATGGGTTGTGTTGGCGCGGACTCCTCGCTCGACCCACTTTCGCGATACACCGGGTACATAGGGTTCATCGAGAAGACGTGCTTTATGTCGGTGAGGAGCAACTCTTGATGTTGCTGCTCGTGATTGAGGCCTAATTCCACGAGCGGCGCCACCCGCTGAATCACGTCCTCACTCGCGGTCTCGAGCAACTCGACCATGTGGCGGTCTACGTGTGCTCGGTAGTGGTAAACTTCCTCGACTGTGGGACGCGTCAGGAATCCGCGGTGGGGCCTGGAGTAGCGTTCCCCGGACTGCACGTAGTAGGAGTTGAACAGATACGCGTAACTTGGATCGGGCGACTGGTAACTGGGCACTTCGACGGTGAGAATGAAGTTCTCGAAGAACCAGCACGTATGTGACAAATGCCATTTCGTGGGGCTAACGTCCTGCATGGACTGTACCACGTAGTCCTCCGTCACGAGCGGCCGGCAAAGCTCTTCCGTGAAATTACGAATTTGCTTGAATCGCTCGGTTAGGCTGGCAGTTGGTGGAGCTTCGGCAACTGCGGTGCTTGCGGCGTTACTTTCTGATTCGGTCGGCACTTACAATTCCTCCGGCTTCTCCTCAGGACCTGCTTGCTGATTCGAGCATCTTCACAAATCGTCGGGCCACCAAGCGCCCGACGCCACAATAAATAAATTGCAAGTCACTGAAATCGCTAGGACGAATCTGAGGCTCTTTATTTGAAATCCACTTTGTCTGACAATGGTTCCTTGCGGATCGTCGGCACCTTGGCGTCGGATGCCGGATACCCCACTACAAGGAGAAGGAACGCACGCTCGCTCTCCGGCCGCTCCAGAATCTCGTTGAGGAAACCCATCGGACTGGGAGTATGGGTCAGGGTGACCAGGCCGGCATTATGCAGTGCCGTAATCAGCACGCCCGCAGCAATGCCCACGGACTCTGTGGCATAGTAGTGTTTTACTTTTCTCCCGTCGGGGAGCTGTCCAAAGCGCTGTACGAAGATGGCGATTAGATACGGTGCAGCTTCCAGATAGGGTTTGTGCTCGTCCGTGCCCAACGGCTCGAGCGCTTCCAGCCACTCTTGGGGAGCGCGATGATGGTAAAACTCGCGCTCTTCCGCCTCCGCCTTCTCACGAATGCGTAGCTTGAGCTCCGGGTCACTCACGACTACAAAGTGCCATGGCTGCATGTTGGCGCCGCTCGGAGCTGTCATCGCCGCCTCGATGCACTTCTCAATGACATCCCGGGGAACCGGTCGTTCAGAATAATGGCGGACCGTTCGTCTCCGCTTCATCTCATCGCGGAATTCAGTTGCGCGCCGCCGCATTTCTTCCTCGGGGTATTCCCGGTACGTAGCGAGGGGAACGAAATTTGGTTCGCTCATGACCGCTTCTCGGGCAATCTAGGCTGTCAACGCTCCAGCGCGTGTTTGAGTGTCGGACCGATTTGAGTAATGTCGCTGATCGGCGCTTGGCAGGCGAAATCGCGACAGACATAGAGCGCGGCTTTCCCGTCGACCAGGGACTTGCCTCTTAGCAATGGGAAACCCTCTCGCTGGTCGGAATGGTTGTTCCCAATGGCTTGAATCCGGTTGGGGAGGTAGTGAAGCGCCAGCTCGGATTGAATTGCTTCAAGATCCTGGGCTCCGGCTGTGCCGACGACAGCTAGCTCCGTAGGTCCTTCCAACAAAAAATCGAGTACGCAGAGCGACATTGCAAAAGCCTTCGGGTAGCGGCCGATTGACCCGCCGAACGCCCTCACAGCGCCAAGGGCTGTCTCCCTGAGGTCCGGCCTGTCCAGGTGGTATGAGAGACGCGCCAGAACGAAGGCGGCGACAGCGTTCGCTGAAGGTGTGGCGCCGTCGCTGCCATTCTTGAACCGGACAATCAGGTTGTCGTGGTCGTCGGACGTGTTGCACAAAGCACCGGTGTCGCGGTCAGCGAAATCGCGAGCCATGATGGTGGCCAATCTCTGCGCTTCGCGTGCATAGCGTGGCTCCCCTGATGCTTCGGATAAATCCAGCAGACCCTCGGACAAGTGAGCGTAGTCCTCCAGATAGCCGGCGGTGTGCGCCTTAGCCGACCGGAATGTGCGCAGGAGTTTCCCCTGTTCACTGACCAGGTTCGACAGTATGAAGTCGGCGGCTCGGGTTGCTGCGTCCAGGTAGCGAACGTCCCTCAGCACGCGGTAACCCTGAGCAAGAGCGCTGATCATCATGCCATTCCAAGCAGTGAGGATCTTGTCATCCAGGCCGGGCTTCACTCTCTTGCTGCGCTCCTGGTATATCCTGGCGCGTGACCGCTCTATCGACGAAGTGAGCTCTTCCTCAGTCATGTCGAGTGAAGGTGCTACGTCTTCGATGGAGAGCGGTGTGTTCGGTATGCTCCTTCCTTCCCAGTTTCCCCCTGGGGTAATGTCGTAGAACGCGTTGAAGTGTTTTCCCTCGAGTGCGCCGAGGACGGCAACTGTCTCTTCCGGGGTCCACACGAAGAATTTGCCCTCCTGGCCTTCCGAGTCAGCGTCGGTCGAGGAATAGATTCCGCCTTCTGGTGAGATCATCTCCCTCACGATGTAATCAAGGGTTTGTTCCGCGACGGTACGATATCGGGTGCTCTTGGTAACCTGGTAGGCCTCGAGGTACACTTTGGCTAGAAGGGCGTTGTCGTAGAGCATTTTCTCGAAATGTGGTACGAGCCATTCTCTATCCGTCGCGTACCGCGCGAAACCTCCGCCAACGTGATCGTACATGCCACCGCTCGCCATGGCATCGAGTGTCTTGCACACCATTTTGAGCGCGTGCCTATCTCCCAAGCGACGGTGCAATCTCAGTAACAGAGATAGGCTGGTCGCGGGTGGAAACTTCGGCGCCGGCCCGAATCCTCCGTACTCGGGGTCGAACTCCCGGGCAAACTGAGCAAGCGCCAACCGCATTTCCTCTTCGCCGATCTCAATAGCCGGCCCTGATCGCTGTTGCTCGCGTAGATGGTCGACCAGGTGTCGCGCCCCGCGGCGTAGGTCGTCGGGCTGTTGGCGCCAGGTCTGGGCGATGCGGGTCAGAACGGTTGAGAAACCGGGGCGACCGTATGCGTCGTGTGGAGGGAAGTATGTGCCTGCGAACACCGGCTCGAGGTCGGGAGTGAGGAAGATTGTCATCGGCCATCCGCCTTGACCGTTGTTCATAGCGAGAGTCGCCGCCATGTAGATCTCGTCCAGATCAGGTCGCTCTTCGCGGTCTACCTTGATGTTGACAAAATGTTCGTTCATGATCGCCGCGATTTGTTCGTCCTCAAACGATTCGCGTTCCATGACGTGGCACCAGTGGCACGCCGAGTAGCCGATCGAAAGCAGGATCAACTTGCTCTCCGATCGGGCCTGAGCTAGAGCTTCCTCGCCCCATGGGTACCACTCCACCGGGTTGTGTGCGTGCTGCAACAGGTAAGGACTGGTCTCGCCAGCGAGGCTGTTGGTGAATTCCATGGTTGACAACGCTAATTGCGGACCTGCGGCAAGAGCTTCACGCTAACGCGACAGATGAGATTGATCATTTGGCTTTCAGATTTCGATAACCGGCTCCGCAACGAGAGGGGTCAGTTGCGAAGATATAAGTCGCCAACCTGGACCTTCTCTACGATACGTGTCGTTATAACGGAATACGGCGCTGAATTCATTTGGGCCAGAACGCCCCTTTATCAACGAGCGCCCCGTGATAATGCCGGTGTTGTCAAACACACGGATCCGGAGATCGGACGTTACTATCGACTCGAGCACAACCTTTCCGGAACTGTAGGTGGAAATGATTAGCTCCTTGGTTAGCAGGCTTCCCGATGGGTCTATGCCTAGGTAGTCATCGGAGATCAGGCGTTCGAGGGCATCAATGTCGCGGCACACCTCCGCCTCAGCTAACTCGGCGTTCAGCTGCCTCAGCTGTGCCTCGCTCTTGGCATCAGGGGTCATTTGGGAACCACGTCAGTCGCAGCCTCATAACCTATTGAAGCGCATTCTCCACTGGCTTGGCAAGTCTGGCGCTCGATGAACTCGGATCTGAAAGTCGTGCTTCTCGGCGTCGCCCATGTACCAACTGAGGCCCAGGAGGCCCAGGAGGCCCAGGAGGCCCAATTGTCCTTTGCGGACGCCTGAAAGTGGTTGAAGCGCTACTACCCGGGTGCTAACCTCAGGAGCGAGCCCGGGAAGCTAAGAATCTAACAACAGTATTTGGATTTGCCGAGTGGATTTTCACATCGCCAAGGCGTTTACGTTCGATTGTTACGGCACGCTAATAGATTGGGAGCTCGGAATTGGTGCCGTGCTACAAGAGTGGGCCAAGAGTCAACGCCTCACCGTGGGGGTGGAGCGGCTGCTCGCGGCATACGCTGACGCGGAAGCGCACTGCGAGAGCCGGTACCCGGACCTGCCGTACAGCCGACTGCTGCGCATGGTGCACCGAGAGATCGCGGAGCTTTTCGATCTCGAGCACAACGAGGATTTCGAACGCGAACTCGCGGGCTCAGTAGGAAGCTGGCCTCCCTTCCCGGACACGGTTGCTGCGCTGAAGCAGCTCAAGAAGACACACAAGCTTGTGATTGTCTCCAATGTCGATCGGCGCTCATTCGCGGAAACCGCTAACCAGCTGAAGGTGGATTTCGCTGCAGTCGTGACAGCCGAGGAAGTGGGCGCGTATAAGCCGGATCGCCGGATGTTCGAACGCGCGCTCTCGGTGCTTGAGGAATTGGGAGTTGCGAAGAATGAAATTGTGCACGTTGCCCAGAGCCTGTACCACGATCACGTGCCGGCCAAAGCAATCGGTCTGAGAACGGTTTGGGTGGACCGGCGAAGTGGCCGGGGCGGTGGTGCCGCCAGGGAGCCGGACGTCGATGTGCATCCGGATCTGACGGTGGAATCACTCGCCCAGTTGGCGGAGTTGGTACGGCATGAAATGTCGGAGTAAGGTGGCTACCGGCCGACCTGTACGGGAGTAGTTCATGCTGCTGTTGGCTTCCGGCAGTGGCTGCCGGACGGCTCCGATACGCGCCCGGGCAATCTGCGCGTCAATTATATTCTTCCATCCGCCGATCTGATCGTGACGGGCGGTGGCGTCTTTTGGCGCGAGGCAGCGGATCCACTATTCCGCCTGGTCAGCACTGACAACGGGGTATACAGATCATCGGCTCGTGTGGTTGGATTTCGAACTCAGATGAGGAAGCCAAAGTGGATATGCACGTTGTCAAAGCAACAGTGAGTCGCACGGCCGCCGCCGCTTTGGCGAGCCTGGTACTGCTCAGCTCGAATAGCGTTGCCCAGCATCCCACTTCAGAGCTCGTGAGCTGGAGTCCATCTCCTCCGGCAAACGGATCGGCCCTGCTCCTTACCGTCCGGCGGATGGTAGATACAAGCGACGCAATAAAGGGTGTCACCGGCTCTCTCGCGGATCAGGAGCTCCATTTCGAGCGTTCGGACGGTGGAAATTTTGTCGCGCTGGGGGCCATACCGATTGAGGCAGGCGACACACTTGAGTTATCGCTCACGGTGAATTGGAGTGCCGGTGAACAACAGAGGTTGGTTGTACTCATACCCAGCAGGCGGGTGAATTTCGGGGCGGACACCTTGAGCGTGGCCACGCGATTCACAGAGGAACCGGATTCGGCGCTGGCCGAGCGAATAGAGCGGGAGCGAGAGCTCGCTCGAGGCGTGACTCCGATCGCTCACCGCACGGAGCGCATTTGGAGCGGTCGCTTCATGAGGCCCCTCTCCACGGAGATTACGAGCGGTTTCGGCAGGGCCAGGGTGATGAACGGGGAGGTTCAGAGTCGCCATTTGGCTGTGGACCTCGACGGAGAGGGCGGCGAGCCTGTTTTCGCGACCGGTGGGGGACTAGTGGCTCTGGTTCGCAATTTCTACTACAGCGGGAACGTAGTCTTCATAAATCACGGTGCCGGTCTTATCACAGCCTATTCCCATCTTAGTCGCGCCGCGGTCGTGGAAGGGCAGAACGTAACGCGAGGCCAGATTATTGGGAGGGTAGGTTCAACGGGGCGCGTCACGGGTCCTCATCTACACTGGACAGCGCGCTATGGGACTGTCCCAATCGATCCTCTTAGCCTGTTACATCCGGAACTAACCGCGGCACTCCCCTAGGCTTTGCTTTACCGCGCGTGAAGGACAAGGGGTCATCGTTCTGGCGGGCGTTTGGTCCTGGCCTGTTGTGGGCCGGTGCCTCAGTCGGCGTCTCTCATCTAGTGCAATCGACCAGAGCCGGGGCGCAAGCTGGATTTGGACTGGCCGGAGTGATCCTGCTCGCCCTCATTCTCAAGTATCCGTTCTTCGAGTTCGGGCCACGCTACGCTGCCGTGACCGGAGAAAGCCTCGTTGAAGGTTACAGGCGCATCGGATCTTGGGCCATCTGGCTCTACTTCGCCATCACCCTGGCCACCGCGCTGATCGTCCAGGTCGCTGTAGTTCTCTTTACCGCATTCCTTTTCAATAGGGTCTTCGCTCTTACCATGCCTTTGGCCGTCACTGGCGGACTGATCTGTCTCGGGTCGGCGATACTGTTATGGGTTGGTCGGTTCAAGTGGCTGGATGCATCGATCAAGGTCGTACTTGCTCTCTTGGCGATCTCCACGCTGATTGCCGCCACCGTAATTGCTCCAACCGCTGACTTATCTACGATCAGATTCTTGCCCCTGGACAACGGATCTCTGCTCGTGTCGCTGGCGTTTCTTCTGGCTCTCGTGGGCTGGATGCCGACTGCCATTGATCTTGCGGTGTGGAGCTCGCTGTGGACACTGGCCAAGGATGAATCCGAGGGAATGCGATCCAGCGTATCTGCCGCTCGCCTTGATTTCAACATCGGATACGTCGGCACCGGTGTTCTCGCGTTTTCTTTCCTACTGCTCGGCGCGACGGTGATGCACCAATCCGGCGAGACGTTCAGTTCCCAGGGGACCGTTTTTTCAACCCAGCTCGTGGAACTCTACGTGAGGACGCTGGGTGAGTGGACCCGCCCGGTGGTGATGGTGGCTGTGCTCACTACGATGATTTCGACTTCCCTGACGGTCATCGACGGATTTCCCCGTGCACTCGATCGCACCATTAAAGTTCTGCGTGGCGCTGCTATTGGTGAGGTTGGATCCGAAGCTCGGTCGCCCTACTGGATCTCACTGGTGGTGCTCGCCGTGCTTACGGTTGTTACGCTCTCCCGCTTCCTCAATTCGCTGACAGCCATGGTGGATTTCGCTACGATCGTATCGTTCCTAACCGCCCCCGTGCTCGGCTATCTGAATCTCAAGGCAGTCACCTCGGATGACATTCCCCGCGAGCACCAACCGGGAAGAGCTATGCTGCTGATGGCATACATAGGTCTGGGTCTGCTCAGCATCACCGCGCTTATCTACGTGATCTCCAAGCTCACTTGATCGTGCCGCGAAGCAATACCAACCCAGCCGATTGTCGGTTCCCAGGATAAGTCGATTGCAAGTTGCGCTCGCCACGAGTCCCGAGCTTCCCGATCTTCACCACGACGACCGCCGACTGCTCGAGTCCCTGCGGGCTGAGGGCGTCGACGCACGAGCGGTGGTTTGGGACGATGTGGGGACGGCGTGGGAGAACGTCGGTGTCTGCGTCATTCGATCGGTTTGGGACTACGCTCAGCGCTACGAGCGTTTCATTCACTGGGTGGATCACGTCGCCAGCGCATCGATCATTCTCAATTCTGCACCGTTAGTACGGTGGAACTGTAACAAGTCCTACCTGGCTGATGTCGCCGATCGCGGAGTTCCGATTGTGCCTGGGAAGTGGTTTGCTGCGGGAACGCGTGTGAAGCTGCGCTCGCTGATGGAAAGCGAGGGCTGGTCGAATGCTGTGCTGAAGCCAGCGATAGCTTCTACCGGATACCGGCTTCGACTGGTTACCGAGGAAACCCTTAAAGAGGGGCAGCGGCACGCCGACTTTCTGTCGAGCGAGGGAGATTTCTTGGTCCAAAAATTCCTCGGCGATATTGTGCAGCGTGGTGAGTTATCCATGGTCTTTGTGGAAGGGTGGTTCACCCACGCAGTGCTCAAGCGGTCGGCTCCGGGGGAAATCAAGGTTCATGAAGAGTACGGCGGCACGGACGTGCCAGTCGTGCCGAGCGCCGACGAGCTGGAAATCGCTAGGAAGGCCATCGCGGGCCTCGCCGAGCCGGCCCTATACGCACGTGTTGATCTGTTGAGTGATGGTGAACGCACGTACGTTTCGGAGTTGGAAGTCATCGAGCCGGAGTTGTTCCTCAGGTACTCGGAGGAGGCGGTACGGCGACTAACTGAGGGAATCATCGGGGCGTTGGAGGGAGAGCTCTGATATTTGCGGGTAACCTTCGTCAGTCCTCGGGGTAAAGAAGCCGGCTGTAGTCCCAAATCGACCGATTAATCTGGACGGTACATTTCATGAAGCAGTTGATTCGCATGCTACTGGGTGCGGCAATGGCCACCACGCCGTTGGTCGCGCAAGACGTAGAGTTCAGCGTTCCCTACGTCAGCTTCGTGCTACCTAACGGGTTGAACGTGATTCTGCACGAAGATCACGCAACGCCGACGGTTAGTGTAAACGTTTGGTACAACGTGGGTTCTGCCAGAGAGGAACCGGGCCGGACGGGGTTCGCGCATTTGTTCGAGCACATCATGTTCGAGGGCTCGGCACATGTGCCTGAGGGGGCTTTCGACGAGTGGTTGGAGGCCGCGGGAGGCAACAACAACGGCTCTACGAACTCGGATCGGACCAACTACTGGATCAACATACCTAACAACGCTCTCGATCTGGCGCTGTTCCTGGAATCGGACAGGATGGGATATCTGCTGGATGTGGTTACCCCTGGATCTGTGGACGGCCAGCGAGACGTTGTGAAGAACGAACGGCGCCAATCTTACGAGAACCGTCCCTACGGAATGGCGTTCATTGAGTTGTACCGCAATCTCTTTGCGCCCGATCACCCCTACAGCTGGCCCACCATCGGTTCGATGGAAGATCTTTCGGCGGCCAGCTACGAGGACGTCACCAACTTTTTCCGCAGCTACTACGGGCCCAACAATGCTTCACTGGCCATAGCGGGAGACATAGATCCCGTTGAGGTGAGAGCGCGGGTGGAGCATTGGTTCAGTGACGTTGAGACCGGCCCTGGCGTTCCACCCTTGGATGGTCCTGCTGCCTACTTAGCCGGAGAGCGACGTGTCGTTCTCGAAGACCGGGTCCAGTTGCCGCGACTCTACATGTGTTGGTTATCGCCAGCCGTTCTGAACCCGGGTGATGCCGAGCTAGACATTGTGGCGAGCGTGCTGACGTCCGGCAAGAGCTCCCGACTCTACCGACGCCTCGTGTATGAGATGCAGATCGCTCAGGACGTGTCGGCGTTCCAGGCATCTCGGCGACTCGATTCCTTCTTCTGCATTATCGCCACCGCGCGCTCCGGTCACACGCTTGCAGAGCTTGAAGCGGTGATAGATGAGGAGCTCGACCAACTCAGGTCCGAGCCGCCTTCCGAGCGTGAGGTGCAGAGAGCGGTTAACCAATACGAGTCGGGATTCTTGGATAATCTGGAGCGAATCGGCGGATTCGGTGGCAAGGCCGATGAGTTGAACCGTTACTACACCCTCACGGGCAATCCGGATTATTTCAACGAAGACTTGTCGCGATATAGGGCGGTTGGTCCCGACGACATCGGCTCCGTCGTCAGGCGGGTGATGAATAATAACAGCCGCGTTGTCTTGAGTATCGTTCCGGAAGGTCGCACCGATCTTGTCGCAGGCGCGCCTACAAGCTGAAACCCTTTGCAGAGCTTTCGAGACTTGAAGATGAGAGATAAGAATTTGCCACTGCTCTTGGCGGTCACTCTGTTAGCATCGCCCGTGCATGCTCAACAACTTCCCGATCGGGATCACCCACCTGAATTGGGCGCTCCGCCCGCCCTCGATCTGCCTCCGATACATCGCCTGTCACTGTCTAACGGGCTCAGGGTGGTTCTGGTTGAAAAACACGACGTGCCACTAGTGCAGGTGAATCTCGTTGTCGGGGCCGGATCGGTGACGGATCCAGCCAACGGCGCTGGCCTAGCGAGCATGACGGCAGAGATGCTGGATGAGGGCGCCGGCGATCTCGGTGCGCTCGACCTCTCAGATGAAATCGACTTTCTAGGTGCGTCGATCCGTACTGGCACGGGCCTGCACAATAGCATGGTGTCGCTGCATGTGCCGCTCTCGAAGCTGGATCGAGCCTTGGAGCTTATGTCCGATATCGCACTCCGGCCGACGTTCTCACCCGCAGAGCTCGATCGACAAAGGCTCGACCGGATTACTACTCTGGTTCAGTGGCACGATGAGGCCCGCATCATCGCCGGTCAATTGTTCAACCGGACGCTGTACGGCCGTTTGCACCCCTACGGCATGCCGGAATTCGGTACGGAAGACGACTTGCGTTCGATGGCTTCTAACGACCTGCGGCGATTTCACGAGTCGCGCTACGTGCCGGCAAACTCGTTCCTCATAGTAGTCGGGGATGTGACTTCGGAATCTGTGATGCCAAAACTGGAGGCAGTGTTTGGATGGTGGACCGGCGGCGCTCCAGATCGGGCGGAGGTCCCAGAGGTCGCGCAGGTCGGCGAACGGCGCGTGTATCTCGTTGACAAGCCGGGAGCCGCTCAATCCGAAATCCGCATCGGTCGGATAGGCGTTCCGCGGTTGACCGACGACTACTATCCACTCTTGGTAATGAACACGATTCTAGGTGGATCTTTCGCCTCTCGGCTCAACATGAACCTCAGGGAAGATAAAGGTTACTCCTACGGTGCCAGATCCTCCTTTTCGTTCCGGCCAGCCGCCGGGCCGTTCGTTGCCCGCGCTGCGGTGCAGACTGACGTAACCGACAGCGCGCTCGTCGAGTTCATGAATGAGCTGCGAAGAATATTAGAGCCCGTATCGGACGACGAACTCACCAGAGCGAAGAACTTCGTCGCTCTCCGATTTCCCGGCAGATTCCAGACGGTTTCAGGCGTCGCCAACCAACTGAGCGAGCTCATCCTGTACGACCTTCCGGACGATTACTTCAACCAATACGTCCAACGTGTCTTGGCTGTGACTCGCGAGGATGTTCAGCGAGTGGCTCGGGAGTATATAGATCCCGAGAGGGTTGCCATAATTGTGGTTGGTGACCGCAGCCAGGTGGAAGAGAAAATCCGGGCGCTCAACCTGGGACCGATTGAAGTGATGTCCATAGAGCAGGTACTTGGCCCCGTGCCCGAAATGGCGATGCGAAACTAGGTTGGCGAACATCGCGTGCAACTCCGCTGGACTTCTTGTATAGCCGGTAGGTCGAGAGTAACGACTCTCACAAGATCGCAGCCCGACCGAGGGTTGTGCCGAGCCCGCCAACCGGGCAACACCAACCGAAAAACCAGCTCCTTAGCCTCATAGTCGAGCCCTAAAGGCGGGATAACCGCGTGGGATTGGGTCAGCCCAGAAGGTACCGGCAGCCGCATTGACGCGGGTGGCGCCGAACGTACCTTATGGGAGAAAGATCCAAGGAAGACCGGAGGAGGACCGTCATGCGAATCAAACGAACTGTGTTGCTTCCTCTGACGGGGGTTATCGCGCTCGGGTGTTCGAACCGGGTCACGACGCAGCAGCGCATAGTTGCGGAAGAGGCAGTACGAGGGAGATTTCAGGTCTGGACCAGGGCTCTCAATAATCGGTCGCTCGATACCGTTGATGCCATGTACCTGAACGACGAGGATACCTACGTCATCGATCCAAATGGCCGGCGTTTCGACGGCTGGGAAGGTGTCCAGCAGGGGACACGTGAATTTTACAGCTCCATAAATTACATGAACTTCGTGCCCCAGGACCCCACCATCGACGTTATAGCGAGGGATGTAACCACTACTGCTTTTCGCCACTCGACAACGACAGATCGACCAGGGGGCCGGGTGGTCACCGCCGGGCACGGCCTCTTAGTCTGGGCCAGGGATCCCAGCGACGGAGTTTGGAGGATTCGGTCTCAAATCATCTCGCACAACGCGAGCTACGAGTAGCGCTCTTCTTCAGCCGAACTAGTCGCGCTCAATACTGTTGACCGCAGCGGTTGTCGGTGAGTCCGCTGCGCGACCGTAGACTGCTGAACCGTCACCGCTTTCGCGGCCGGTGCACATTTAAGAACAAGCCATTCCCAATGTTCTGTTAGACTGATCAAGCAACTCGAGCCGTGAGATTGAGGGTTGTGCGAGTCTGACAACAGTTATATTGTATCGAACCTTCCATAGGAGCCCGGCAAATGTCGGACCCCTTCTTAAGTTCCGATCAATACGCTGATCACGCCCACGAGTTGTATAGCTCTGGGCGTTTTGATGAGGCGGTTGCGTTCATCAAGCAAGGACTTGCGGTCTATCCCGCATCTGTCGAGCTCCTTGTCGGTCTGGCATACGCGGAGATGGCGCGCGAGGAGTACGGGTGGGCCCGCGCGGCGTTTGGGCAGGCATTGGACCTCGATCCCGATCACGAGGAAGCGATGGTTGGACTGGGCGAGACGCTCCTCAGGCTAGGCGAACGCGAGGTGGCAGCGAGGCTATTCGACCAGGTTGTGACCCTCGGCTTCGGAGACGATCACGACCTAATGTTGCAAGTTGCCCGTGCGCTGTTCCGAGAGAATCAGTTTGAAGAAGCACGGTTCTTCTTCCAGCGCGTTGCCCATGCCCATCCTGAATCGTCCGAGGGAATGGCGGGTCTCGGGTATGTTGCGCATCGAATGGGGGACGATGACCTAGCCATGAGCTACCTGCAGAAAGCGCTGGACTTGGACGACGTCCATTCCGAGGTCAGGCTATACCTAGGTAACGTGTTCTACGACCGCGGTGAATACGAGGCCGCACTCACCCACTATGAGCGTACTGATGCCGCAGATCACTTCGACGAGCTAGCTTTGTGGCGCCTTATTGAACTCAAGAAGTCAATCTATAAGCTGCCGGAAGGTGACCCCGAGCTGAAAGTGTGGGTTGAGAGGCTTGCCGAGCTGACTCCTGATCCGAATCCCGAGGATCGTATTCTAGCGGAGATTGAGTCCACCCTTCCCGATGGATCGATCAAAGACCCGCGCCAGCTTGATCTTTTTGGAGCCCTGCTCACGGAGCTCTTCAGCATGCGGGGCAAAGCATCAGCAGAATCTCACAAGGTTCGGACGCCGAAGGGCACAGTCTACACGGGAACTTGGCAGGAAATTGTGCTGCTGATGTCCCGGGACGAACCAGATTGCAGACATGCCTCTCTCCCTGAGTACATGGAGCGGGTGGCCCGCCGCAATCACGAAGAGCTCGGCATCGTCATTCCAGCTACTGATGCAGCCGCGTTTGTGCAAGCGAGCGCGGCCGCCGGGCTACTCGTTATTCTTAGATAGCCAGTCCCGCAACGTTTGCCAGTGGATATCGGCCCCGCGCGAGTGGCAACACTCGGCGGGGTCTTTGCGCACTGTCGCATTCGAGATCTGAGTAACAGTTGTCACGCACGGAGCGTATTGATGGAGTGGACGCGAGGCGTTGCTAAGAAAACGCTTCCCAATGGTTTGACCCTGTTAGTGCAACGCGACAACTCGGCGCCGGTGGCCGCCGTGGTGACGCATATCACGGCTGGGTACTTCGACGAGCCGGATGAGTGGGTGGGCATAGCCCACGTGCTCGAACACATGTACTTCAAGGGCACCCCCACTCGCGGTCCGGGCGCAGTCGCTCGCGAAACCCAGCGCCTCGGCGGATATGTCAATGCCGGAACCATCTACGACAGGACCGTCTACTATACCGTTCTCCCAGCAGACGCGGGTGGCCTAAGTGCCGCTCTCGAAATTCATGCCGACGCAGTTATGAACCCCGCGATTGATTCGGACGAGCTGGCTCGAGAGCTCGAAGTCATTATCCAAGAGGCGAAGCGAAAGCTCGATACGCCTTCTGCCGTAGTCAGAGAGTCCCTGTACGAGGCGCTGTTCACGAGACACAGGATGCGGCGCTGGCGGATCGGTACGGAGAGTGGGCTGAGAAAGCTCACGGCGGAAGATGTTCGGAGCTACCACGAAACACGGTACGTTCCAGGCAATACGATCGTTGCCGTCGTAGGCGATATCGACGAGGCCGAAGCCGTTGCAATTGCCGAAGAGTCATTCGGAGCGTGGGGCGCCCGGCCTGTGGAAATAGAGCGGTCGCCAAGCGAGCCACCGGGGCAAGAGTCTGTGCTACGCGTATTGAGCGGAGACGTTCAGCGTCCTCTGGCCGCACTCGGCTGGAAAACTGTGGGCGCACTTCACTGCGACGCTCCAGCGCTGGATGTCTGTGCCGCGGTCCTGGGAGGGGGACGGGGATCGTGGTTGTATCAAGATGTGAGAATGCCGGGTTTCGTCACTGGTGCTTCCGCCACCCACTATACACCGACCGAAGTTGGAGTGCTTGACATATTCTTGCAGGGAGAGCAGGAGCGGATCGAAGCAGGACTGGAGCGATCGCGAGCGCTGGTCGGTCAGCTGATAAGTAGGGGACCTTCAGACCGCGATCTTGAGAGGGTCAGATCAATGCTGGAGGTCCAGTGGTCGCGGAGCTTCGAGGCAATGGATGGGAAGGCCCGAACGCTGTGTGAGTTTGAGGCGCTCGGCAGCTTTGATCTCCTGGATGCCTATTACCGCAGCCTGATGAGTTCGGACCGCAACGTAGTGCAGGAGGCGGCCTCGAAATACCTGGACCCGGAGCTCGCTGCTGCTGTCATGTACTATCCTCATGGCGTAACGCCAGCATTTGATCCTGACAGTTGGCCGCCACCGCTGGAGATGCTGGAGCGGGAGGTCGGTGATCCCACATCCGCCAGAGTTGTTACCGCTATCGCGCCGGTTTCTTCCACCGTTCTCGTTCCTGAGCTCGGTGGGCATGTAAGCTTGGACGCGGTGGACCTGCTTGTGCGCCAGAAAACAGGATCGGGACTGGTAACCATCGGCCTGTACTTCCCGTGGGCTCCCATGCAAGAGACGCCTGAGAGCGCCGGAATATCTGTGCTACTTGCTCGCGCCGCACTGCGCGGAGCGGGGGGACTGCATGCAGAGCAGCTGGCCGTCGCTGCGGAGAATCTTGGCGGCGCGTTACGGCCTGCTGTCCAGCGCGAGTTTCTCGGATGGCAAATGACAGTGCGCCGAGATTCTCTTGCCGAGGCCGTTTCCTTGCTGTCTATGGTGGCCGCTGAGCCAGAACTGCGCGAAGGCGACATCGCAACCGAGCGCTCGCTTCAGGCGAGCGACGCCGCTCGTGTTCGCGACGACATGTTTCAGTACCCGGTGCAGAAAGTTGTCGCCGAAGCCCTAGCGGGATCGGCCTATGCACTTCCAATACTAGGGGAACCAGATGTCGTCCCCGGAATCGAGACGCAGATAGTGAGACGGTGGGCGACGAGGCTGACTGCAGCGCGGCCTGTGGCTGTTGCGGTGGGCGATCTGGAAATGAATGAGATGGTTGACGCTATCGGAAGTCAACTTGAGTGGAGAGACGGGAGCCAACCGGCGCGATGTGAAGTCCCGACTTGGAGAGTGGCTTCTGTCGTTGAAGAGCGTGACAAGGAACAGACAGCCATCGCTATAGCATATCCGGCTGTAGCCTTTGGATCCCCAGATCGGTATACAGCGATGATCATCGCGGCGCTGCTGAGCGGACTTGCCGGGAAATTGGTCGAAGCTCTCAGAGAGCGGCGCGCTCTCGCTTACACGGTTACTGCCAGTCCCTGGCTGAAGCGCTCGACGGGCGCCATGCTCACTTACATCGCCACATCGCCAGAGCGTGAGGAGGAAGCCCGCGACGCTATGGCGGAAGAACTAGCCGTGTTTGCCGGTGAGAGAGTGCGTCCTGGCGAGTTGGAACGAGCGCGCAACTACGCGGCTGGATTGGAACAGATCCGACAGCAAAGCTCGTCCGCTATAGCCGCGGACATGCTGCGATACTGGCTCAACGATGCCATCGGGGCGTATGGCAAGGCGGCCGGAATGCTCGGAAGAGTCACAGCTGACGAGGTGCAGCGTCTGGCCGGTGTTATCTTTGCCCCTTCCAAGCGGGCTGAGTTTGTGGTGAGGGGATCGCGTCGGGCGGGTGAGACGGGAGAGGCTTAGAACATCGACATCGCCAAGAAAGACCTCAGATTGTCGTTGGTAATCCGCAGCCGTTCGGATAAGAGCTTCACTACTGACCAGAGAATTTTGTATGCCAGATCTCGATCAAAATCGAGAAACATCTCGAAATCGGGCCGCGATATCGTGATGAGGGTGCAGTCGGTGTTGGCTATGGCGTCAGTGGACCGCTCCGAGCGGTCGAATACAGCCATCTCTCCAAAGCATGCCCCCGGTTTGAGCACCGTCAGTGCTTCTTCCCCTGATCCCGGGACGTCGCGCGAGATGCGAACGTCGCCCTGCGAGATTATGTACAGCCGATTTCCTTTTTCGCCCTCCTTGAAAATCGTCGCAGCAGATTTAAAGCTCTGTTCCTTGCAAATCTCGGCTAGCTTGTCGAGCTCGTCCTCGGTGAGATCTGCAAATATCGCTGCCTGCTTCAGAAGTTCTAAATTCATTATTCCCCCAGCTGCACATCGTGGGTAACCCGCAAGCTACTGGAGACGGGTACGTGCGGCAAGAAAAACTCATTGCGCCACCCGACTTTGTGACCGCCGCCCGGATCCCCCTCGCTGCGGCGTTCGTTCTTTTCGATGGACTGGGCGCGCGGCTCCTCATCCTGGCGGCCACGGGGCTATCGGATGTTGTGGACGGCATCTGGGCCAGGAGAGTGGGAGGTTCCCGTGTCGGAGCGGTGCTCGACCCCGTCTGTGACAAGCTCTTCATGGCGGCAGCTTTTTGGGTCGTGTGGCGCAGTGCCGCCCTCGGGGTGTTTGAGATTCTTGCAGCGCTACTGAGGGACATCGTTGCATTCCTGAGCTTCATCACAGTTTCTATTCGTGGCCGGCCCACCACACTGCCCGCCCGCGCCGGCGGAAAGGCCGTCAGCATCGCCCAGGTCTTAATACTCGTCGCTTTTGTCGCCGACTCAGACTTGATCAGACCGCTGGCTTGGGCCACGGGTGCAATATCATTGTATGCCATAGCGGACTACAGCCGTGTAGCCCTTACGTCGTCCCAGAGGGAGTCCGCCGATCAATGAGGTGATGAGCGAATGCGAGCGCTAAACACCCGAGTCTTCATAGAAGAGTGTGATCATGCCGAGTGAGCGAGGCGTGCGTCTGGAATGGAAGGGGAAGGGATTGCAGTTCGCGGGTTGCGGAGTAATCCCCGAGTCACCGTCCATAACAATTGACGGCGATAACAAGTCGGCGCCGGCACCTATGCAGCTGCTGTTACTGGCCTGCGCCTCGTGTAGCGCAGCAGACGCTGTTTCGATTCTGCATAAGATGAGGGTAAACCTCAGGAGCCTATCCGTTGGAGTGACAGGCATCAGACGTGACGAGGAACCGCGCCGTTACGTAGCGATCTCCTTCGAGTTCACCGCCTCCGGCGAGGGCCTGGATCGGGCGAAGGCGGAGCGCGCCGTCAATCTCTCGATTGAAAAATACTGTTCGGTGATCCATTCCCTCTCACCTGACATCGACGTCAGTTACACAGTGGCCGTTGAGAGGTAACTTGGCCGTCGTTCTGGCGGCGATTTTCTCCACCCCGCTTCACCAATTGCCGGCACAGAATCTATCACTCCAAATGCACGGTATGGCTACGCTGGCG
>JAZFQE010000206.1:0-3243 GCA_036444955.1 Gemmatimonadales bacterium | reverse complement strand
TTATCTGGCATCTCTATGCCTAAGAAGTCAATTGAGTGCTCAACTCGGGTAGGTCAGGAAACACTCCGCCAAAATGTGTCTGACACTTTAATCAGGCGCCACTCCAGTCAAGGGGACGTGGCTATGTCTTTGGGTGTTTCTGTAGGTAGGCTGTGCACAAAGGGTCCGCGGATAATGAGTGAGTCCTAAACGGCTTGTTGGGTGCCGAAGATTCTCAGGGCCTCTCGAGAATCATCGCTGAAGCCTGGGCCCCCGCGGCGCAGATACTGACGAGTCCGTATCTGGCGTTGCAGCGCTTCATCTCGTTCGCCAGTGTCGTGACGATCCGCGCACCCGTGGCCGCGAATGGGTGACCTACGGCGATTGAGCTCCCCAGCTGGTTCAGCTTCTCCCGATCAACGCGACCAATGGCCGGCTCTTTCCAGCCTTGCTCCCATGCCCGAAGGTTGGATGCGACCTGACCGCCAACCGCCTCGTGCATCTCAATCAGGTCCATATCTGACAGCGAGAGGCCGGTCTCGCGCAACAGCCGCGGCACGGCGATTCCGGGAGCCATCAGAAGTCCGTCCTTTGGGTCAATGGCCCCGTACTCGAAGGCTTTGATGAAGGCAAGTGGCGCACGGTTCTCTCTTTGGGCTCGACCTTCAGACATGAGTAGAACCACTGCCGCCCCGTCGGTTAGTGGGCTCGAGTTCCCCGCGGTAAGGGTTCCCGTGGGGCTGCGATCGAACACAGGCGGAAGCTTTGCCAGCTTCTCCATCGATGTGTCGGGCCTGATGAGCAGATCATGCTCGTACCCGTCAAGCGGATGGATTTCGGCTTTCAGACGACCGTCCTGTGTTGCCTGGTGTGCATTCATGTGACTTCGGTAAGCGATCTCATCCTGGTCTTCGCGGGAGATCTCCCATTCCTTGACCGTGAGCTCCGTATGCTCGCCCATCGAGAGGCCCGTCGACGGCTCCTGAACACCAGGAATACTGGGCTTGAAGTCCCAGGGGCGAAGCCGGGTAAATATGCGCAGCCTTTGGCCAAGCGTTCGGGCCGATGCGGCGTCGAGGAAAACACGACTGGCCCGTCTGCTAAAGAGCACCGTCGGGTTGGACATCGATTCCACACCGCCCGCAAGGCCGATTTCAGCCCGTCCTGCGACGATCGAGTCGTAGATAGACGTTATGGCAGACGTACCTGTGATGCAGTTATTTACAACGGTGAGCGCTCGAACCGAAGAAGGAAGGCGGCTGGCGAACACGATTTCCCTGGCGAATTGCGGGGTTCTTGCGTCTAGCACGGTGATCCCATAGACAAGCTCGTCGACAGAGTTCGGGTCAAGCTCCTGCTTCTCGAGCAGTCCGTTAACTGAATGGACGCTGAGATCGAGCGCAGAGAATTTCCGGAAGACGGTTCCTGCCTTGGCGAACGGCGTACGTGAGCCGCCAACCACTGCCACTCTGATATCACTGGTCATACAGCTCACTTACTGGCACGGCGATAATGGACATCGATTCCCTGGCGATTTGCCGTAGCGTTGTCAAATCGCGACCACCATAGCCGACTTGGGCCTGGATGCGCGTTACTGCTCTTCCGCTCACGTCGAAGATGAGAATGACCATGAGCGTCCTCGAATCATCTTGGTAACTGTAACCACAACTATTCCAGAAATTTTTCCTGTGGCGGTCAGGTACGGGCAAACCAGTAAATATTCGTCTCCTTGAAGGGCCATTATTGTGTAGCGCACATGAAAAAGTCGTGCCCGTTCATCAGATAGCGTACAGATACCTTCGTGATACAAGAATTCCCTTATGAGGGTCTCACTGATGTCGTTCTCCGATTCGTCCGGCCAATAGTCTCTGCACTTGCCTTTGTAATCGATTGAGAAGAGCGCACAGTCGTCGAGGCGAAGTAGATCTGATCCTGGCAATTGGTGGTTCCGTCTGTGGCTCCAGGTCGCCAAGGCCTGGATCACGTCCTTCGTGCAAATCTGCTCGGGAGCTACTTCTGTTGCGCCATTGAAGGCGAGTTCAGCCAGGTCGTGCTTATTGTCGGAGAAATCCACCAAATCACTCCTTGCAAATCACGTGGTATAGGCCTCGACAGCGGCACTGCCATCGGTACTCGCTGAGGGTGACTAGCCTACGATCTGCAGCACCAGCCTTCGATTCCGGTGTGACGCCGTCTGGCGAGGCATGCATCCGATCTCGGTTGTCGTTTATTCCCGGCTTTCCGGGCTGCTTCTTCAATCCAGTCTCCCAGATTGTGGCATGCATCGTCGTTGTTCGATCAGCAATCCCAGCAAAAAGGGATCGCCAAGGTCCCGTATTCAAGCGTCAGGAATTAGCCTCCCCAGCCAGGGCGAGCATTCTGTTGAATTGTGTTCACAACGCGTGCCTCCACACAACAGACCAAGTGTAACGCCATTGGGCAATCTTCGCCTTGATCACTCGGAATCGGCTTACCGAGAAGCCACCAGATCCACGATCTCACGCTGAGCAGTAGCCCTACCGCTACCCCTACCCCCTAACTCGCTGCGGGGAAGGTACTACTCAGCCCGGCCTTGACCATGAATGTCCGTATATAGACTTTTCCCTTTTGCAAGCAATCCGACCATTTTTCTACTATGCTTAAGTGATAACAACGACAAAGCCGAACCCGCCTAAAGACGGGGGCGGAAAGGCGCGGGTCCTGTCCTCGCTTCCTCCGTGACGCCTTGCTAACGACGCCACGAAGGACCCAAGATCGCCGGGCTGCCGATGCGTCTCACATTCAAGAGGAGGTAGGAAAATGCCGTACATTCAACCGGTACGTTCTCCAAAGCCGATCCATCTAGTGTTGTTCACAATCCTCACGTTAGGCATCGGTTGCGGGGGCGTTGCGCAGGAAAACCCGTATGCTGAACCGGCGGAACCAGGTCTGCCGGCGAGCGACATGGAGCTGGATTTTCCCCGCGTGGCGCTGCTCGTCACCGATCCGCAGATCGATTTTCTCAGCGAGGACGGTGTTACCTGGGGGCTCGTCGGTAACAACGTCACGGAACTCAAGACCGTCGAGAACATAGAACGGCTGTTCAAAGCCGCGACAGATGCCGGTGTCATCGTCATAGTTTCCCCGCACTACTACTTTCCGACGGATCATGGATGGAAATTCGAGGGTGCTCTGGAAAAGGTCATGCACAATATCGGTATGTTTGACCGACCCTCAGCTTACTCGTTGGAGGGATTCGACAATTCGGGCGCTGATTTCATGCCT
>JAZFQE010000205.1:0-4924 GCA_036444955.1 Gemmatimonadales bacterium | reverse complement strand
GGATTGTTCCGCCCACGCGGGAGACCGACACTTCAGTGGCCAGATTCAGGTCTCGCGTGGTGGTGAAGTCGCCGGACGCCTCGATCGAGAACATACGGCTCAGGAAAACGCCCAGTCGCGCGCCTCCCCCATATTCGTCGGTGAGCCCTATACTGGTGTCGTCGAACCTGGTGAACGTACCGAACATGCCCAGTTCGACCTGCCCTCTGTTCCCCGATTGCGACAGTAGGGGGGAAGCCAGCAGAGAGATCAACAGGGCAAGAGCCGAGCTTTGTGCAAGGCCAAGCAGTAACTTCATGTTTATCGTGTAGTTGGTCAGGTGTCCCCCAAGCTAAGCACCAGACGGTTCACCGGGATGTGTTTGATATCACGCCACGGGTGTGCCGCTCGATAGAGCTTAGCGGTCACATGGGCCGCTGGTCAAGACGACATCGTGAGGCCGCTCGTTCGACAGGAATCACGGTGCGGCGATGGAAAAGAAGGCGTCACTGGTTCAAATTGTGTCTGTCCAGTATTCGGTCTTTGCGCGGAGGCAACATGAAGATAAGCATCCAGTACTGCGTGAACTGAAACTATAAGCCAAGGGCTGCCAGTTTGGCGGCCGAAATCAAGCAGGAGTACCCGGAGACAAAAGTGCGTTTGGTGGAGGGTTCAGGTGGCGTTTTCGAGGTGACGGTGGACGGTGATCTCATATTCTCAAAGAAGGAACTAGGGCGCCACGCGAACGAGGGAGAGGTTATTGGATTGATGAAGGAGCGTTACAGCTGAACTGGCTGGGGCTCGAATGAAACTCGCTTTGTGCACCGGGGGGGGCGACGCCCCCGGCCTCAACGCCGTGATCCGTAGCGTAGTGCTTTCAGCCACGAGGCGTGGGTGGGAAGTGTTCGGTAGCAAGCGAGGGTTCGGCGGGTTTCTGGGGGACGCTCAGATTATCCCGCTCGGTCCTGAAGAGGTAAGCGGCATAACCCACCTCGGGGGAACCATTTTGGGCACAACCAGCCGCGGCGACCCCTTCCGATGGCCTCAGCTTCAATTGGATGGCGCATGGGCTGAAGTTGATCGCTCCGATGAGGTAGTGAAGTCGTTTCACGAAAGGGGGTTCGACGCGATGATAGTTGTCGGTGGGGACGGCAGCTTGCGGATTGCCAATGAGCTCGGGAAGAAAGGTATTCCTATAGTCGGGGTTCCCAAGACTATCGACAACGATGTTTTGGGTACTGACGTAACATTTGGATTCGACACCGCCGTAAGCACCGCCACCGACGCTATCGACAGGCTCCACTCCACGGCTCAGAGTCACGAGCGAGTGTTGGTTGTCGAACTGATGGGGCGGTATGCCGGCTGGATAGCGCTCAATGCTGGCCTAGCCGGAACAGCCGATGTAATTCTGATCCCGGAGATTCCCTTTGACTTCGAGAGCGTGTGTGAGAAGATCAGACAACGCGAAGCTACGGGAAAACCGTTCAGCATAGTGGTAGTTGCGGAAGGTGCCGTGCCTCGGGACGGACAGGTATCAGTCAAGGAGTCGGCCTCAGCGGGTGTTGGCGAGCGACTGGGTGGAGTTGCCGAAGTGGTGGCATCCTACATCTCGGAGCACACCGGTAAAGACACTCGTACGCTGACGCTGGGTCACCTGCAAAGAGGGGGCCCGCCAACCACGTTCGATCGGTTGCTTGCCCTCCGGTTCGGCGTGGCAGCAGTTAGGGCAGTGGAGGCCGGGCGGTTCGGTGAGATGGTAGCCCTAGTTCCTCCTGGCGTGATAAGTGTACCGATCGAGGCCTCCGTCGGAAAACTCAAGAAGGTCCCGCTGTCCGGAGACACGGTTCAGACGGCGCGGGATCTGGGTATCAGTCTGGGGGACTGAGATACCCGCCAGTTCGTCCTTCCTGTGAGCTCCCACCGCCACGTCCGCGATCATTTCCTGCCTCCGGACCCCGACGCCTACCGGCGGAAGGAGCCGAGCACCGGGCGAGTCATCGTCATCGCACCGACTAGGGCAGCCTGCGCGACCATTGAAAACGCTCTGGCGGTAAATATCGAAACTCTACTCGAGAGAGAACACGGAGCTGACATTAGAAGGTTGGCTGCGGGCGGTGACGGATTTGGAATTGTTGCCGGTACGGGAACAGGTAAAACGCTCGCAATTCGTCCGATCGCCGAGTCGATCGTGGGTGAGCGGCTGAAGGTAGGTGTCGTGAATCGAGAGCGTGAGGCGACGCCAGAAACTCCAACCTGGAATGTTGTCATCGTTACGACGGGAATTGCACGCCGATGGTTCCAAGACGAGCTGATCGATTCGCGTGACACGATCGTAGCCGATGAGATACACCAGACATCGGCGGAGTTGGAACTCTGCCTCGCACTCGGCAAACACGTCGGCTGCCGGTTTGTCTGGCTGTCAGCTACAGTCGACCCGAAGTTCTACGCAACATATCTACGATCCGCAGAAGTTCTGGAAACCACCGCGTTCGATCCTGCGAGAGCCGCTCAAGTAGAGAGTAGGAGGGAACGGCCGCGGGAATATTTCCGCGGCGGCGTCATGAGGCGCCTCATTGCTGAAAAGCGGGGTGTCGCAGCTTTCCTACCTACTCGGGCAGAGGTGGAACAGTTGGCGAGCGAGGTGGGTGATCGGTGGGGCGGCTTGGAAACCGCTTTCTATCATGGGGGCGAGCCCATCCGCGTGATTCTTCCCTTCCTGGAAGGTGAGATCACCAAGCCTTTCTTGCTCGCCATGACTGCTGCCGGCCAGTCGGCGCTCAACGTTCCGGGACTGGATACGGTTGTTATCTACGACTCGCGGTTCAGCAATGTGATTGACAATGGTCGCAACGTGCTAACGCGGCAGTACCTAGGATCGAACGAGATATTGCAGATGGCCGGCAGGGTGCACGGAAGGGTGAAGGGTGGAAAGGTAGTACTGCTCACCGAACGTGACATCGACTTTGATTCGCTGCTTCCGACCGCGCCGCAGTTCCAGCTAGCAGGCGATTCGGAGCGAGTGGCCCTCACTGCGGCCGCGCTCGGAGTAAATCTGGAAGACCTGGACCTGCCAGTGCCGCTTGACCCCGCTGCATACAGACGGGCAGTTAGCGGCCTAACTGAGAGAAACATAATCGAGGCCGGGCGCCTGACGGATTACGGCAAAGATGTGGAAGCGATGCCGGTCGACCGGCCGTGGGCCGAGCTGCTTGTCACGATGGACGATGAGCTGCTCCCATATGTCGCCGTATCCGCCAACATCGACTCACTTCACAGGATGACGCGCGAGGAAGCGGATCTCCGCGGTCTGATCGTGACGGGTAGCGACCACCTAACGGCCTACAATGTTTACGCTGAGGCCATTAGAGAGGCGGGCTACTTGGGACGCGTGTATGGGTTGCCACGTCATCAATTCAGGGAGGGAATCGAGGAATGGGCTGAACGAAGGGGAGTTCTGGTGAAAGCAATCGAAGATGTCGCCCTCGGGATGGCGTCAGTCTATCGAACTCTCGAAGTCGCACTTCCCGCGGCACTGCCGAGCGTCACCAATTCTGTCCATCAGAAATTTGCCCAGCTCATTGCGTGGATCATGCCGTTCGGTCTCGTGATTGACGGGGAGCAGGCTGATGGGCGCAGCGTTAAACTCGCACGGGATTCCGTCTGCAATAGATGGGGCGCGATTGCTGGCAGCATTCGCTACTTCGCCGCCAAGGACGGATCGCTCCGGGCCGCTATCGAAGGAACGAATATTCCGCTGAAGCTGATGAAGCGCTACGCAAAGAGGGAAGCGCCGGAGATCGAGTATCGCCCTCGAGCAAAGCAATCTCCGCTGAGTGTTACGCACAAGATTGTTTATTTCGGGTTCGAACTAGAGCGTCAGAGAGAATCGTTGCTGGGTGAGTTCCCGCCGGAGCTGGCTAATTCCGCCGTCGCAGCGTTGGCACGAGCCCTCGTTGCCGGTCTGACACCTCATCCGAATGGGGGATCCATCCTGGGGTCGGTGAAGCGATTGACGAGATACTGGCGGCGATCGGGTGGGAAGCTTGAAGGGAGCAGTCCCGAAGCCGTCGCTGACGCAATTCACGAACAGCTGTCGGGCATTAACAGCTGGGATGACTTCCTCAAATGCAAGGTACGCATAGACGAGGACTCATTACTGGAGTCCACCGAGCGAGCCCACCTCGATGAGCTACCCGCTACCGCCCGAGTCGGCGGCTGGGCCGTGCCGATTGAGTATGACGTGGAGAACGGCGTCGGGATCGCGAGGCTCGTGTTCAAGCGGCCGCAGCTCTCGCGGCTCAAGACCAAAGATCTTCCAAGTCTAGACCGGCCGCTCCGCTTCAAAGTCCTGCGGGGGTCGAGAAACGCGATATTAGGTCGTACACTTGCCGAGGTGCGGAGCAAGCTACGCGCGGAGCGACCCGGGCGATCGAGGAATCGCCGTAGCAGCCGGCGTTAAATGTTTGCTTCGGTAAGGGAGAGAATACCGATCCAGGCTGCAGCGTACGCGGCCTCCAACAGCACAGTGTCTACCCTGGCCACGAGCATCTTGCCAATCCCGTGGATTACTCCTCCCAAAAGTGCTCCCAGTTCACTGGCCGGTACCGACGGCCGCAGGCCGGAACCTAGCAGGAGGCTCTCGACGCACTGCCCTAATTGTCGATTGAAGGACTCGTAGTGCTGTGTGACTGACTGGTCAGTTTTGTCAGCGGGCCGATCTACGCACGCGGCCCAGGTATGCACGGTCCCGTCCTCCGCCTCCGACGTGAGCAGACCCCACGAAGTATCTATGGCTTCCTGAGGGGATGGTGTTCCGAGTACCTGGGTCCACGATGCCGCTCTCTGATGGACCACTCTCTGAGCAACTTCAGCGACGAGTTTGGCCTTGGTGCCAAAGTGATAGTGGACCAATCCCTTAGCGCATCCCGAGCCGGCTGCAATGTCT
>JAZFQE010000204.1:0-3359 GCA_036444955.1 Gemmatimonadales bacterium | reverse complement strand
TGATGGGGATGACTGCTCGGAGGGGGGGTACACCTGGATGCATGCGGCGACCAACACCGCCAGAGCCGTTCCGGTCAGGCGGGGGGAGCCAAAGAGGTTCATGGCGCAGGACTCCTTTTTGTAATGTAACTTATGGGCCAGAATGAAATTAAGACCGCTGATCTTGGATTACCGACCGATCCATGTCAATAAGCGTGCCGGGGGCCGACCCGCGACCGCGGCGCCACGGTGGCGCTGCCCCTTCTAGGGGGGTCTGGCACAATCGCGGCGCTCTACGGTCTACGGGTCCCGTTACCGGGTTTGTATTAATAGACACTTAAGCGGGGCGAAGGGTTGCCACGCTCTTTTCACGCGATGGAATGGTGGGGTCTTCGAGTTCATGGAGGGCTTGTGCCCGATCGTCTAGCGAGGCGGATGCCGCGCGGGTCCAACGCGATCCTACACCACGTTGTACACCACACTCCCAAGAGGACGCGCATAGCATAAGGCTTTTCGCCACATTACAGGTGCGGTACGCTCCTTCCGCGACGTTGATCCTCGCCCCGTAGCACCCCATCTTGTAGCATACCCAAAATCACACTGACTCTCGCAGGCACTAGCATGTCGGGTTTCAAGCGGCTCATCCACGAAATCCACCGTAGGTCGCTCTGGCAGGTGATCGAATAGTGTCTGAGCTACTTGAGCGACTTCGTGCGGCTTTGAGCCCCCAGTATGAAGTCGAGCGCGAACTGGCGAGCGGTGGCATGGGCACGGTGTTCCTGGCCCACGATCCCCAGCTCGACCGTCGCGTGGCGATCAAGATCCTCAAGTCCGATTTCGCCAGCGACACGGCTTCTGAGCGCTTCCTACGCGAAGCTCGCACTCTCGCACGCCTCAGCCATCCGAATGTTGTGCCCGTCTACCAGGCCGGTGAGGCCGACGGCATCTCCTACTACGTCATGGAGTACGTCGAGGGTGAGACGCTGCGAGCGCGGTTGGAACGTGGCCCGATGTCGAAGGACGAGGCGCTCAAGCTCGCGAACGACTTGCTTTCGGCACTCGAAGCCGCACACGAGCGTGGCATCGTTCACCGCGACGTGAAGCCGAGCAACATCTTTCTGGTGGGCGAGAGGGCGCTCTTGGGCGATTTCGGGATCGCCAAGCCATCTGAGGACTCAGGTGAGGGGTTGACCGCTTCAGGCCAGCGCATCGGCACACCAGGCTACATGGCACCTGAGCAAGTCGGCGGCGGCGAGGTTACGCCTGCAACGGACATCTATGCTGCGGGCATTGTGATCTACGAAGCGTTCACGGGCCGAAGGTGGTCGATGCTGTCACCGACCGACGAGGCCGACTGGTCGGGTGTGCCGTCGGAGTTTATGAAAGCGCTCAGTCATGCGCTCGCGTGGTCGCCCGAGGATAGGTGGCCTGACAGCAGTGCTTTCCGCCGGGCTGTGATACGCGCCCGCCGTCCGGCTCTGGCGCTTCGCGCTGTTGCTGTTACCGGTGCGGCGCTTGTGGTGGCTCTCGGAATCACTGCGGCCTTGGTCCTTATTAGATCCGACGGAAGTTCTCCAATAGGCATCACTCCCTTACACAAACAGCTGACCTTTGTCGGCGAGGTTGGGGTCAGCGCGCTGTCTCCGAATGGGGACGTTATTGCCTATTCGACTACTCAGCCGGATGGCGATGCGAAGGTTCTGGTGCGGGACATCGCGGGTGGTTCCCCTCTTGAGCTAGCTTCGCACGAGCATTTTATGTCCATGCGGTGGTCCCCGGACGGCTCTGAGCTTCTTTATTATGCTTGGTCTGATTCTGGTGCCCTGGTAACCGGCGGCGCCTTTTTGGTTCCTCGATTTGGTGGACCGGCTCGCCCGATGCGAGGAGTCGCGAACATTTTCACCTGGTCACCCGACGGTTCTCAGATTGGGAGTATCGGGATCGCCAGCAAGTTCATCCTCCTTTCGGATAAGTCCACAGGAAACACGACCTCTATTGACTTGGGCGGGTCTTTTCTTTGGCTGCGGGATCTGGACTGGTCGCCTGGCGGCGGCCTGATCGCTTTTCTGACCGAAGACTCCGCAAGGCATGCCATCTGGACGATAACGGTCAACGGAGACCAGCAGCAGCTCGTCATCGAGGACACCGTTGAACTTGCGTCACCACGCTGGTCGCCTAAAGGCAACGCCATCTATTACCTGCGGTCGCAGGGTCTAACGCAGGAGCTGCGGAGAATCGCGGTTTCTTCTGGTGGGAGCCCGCAGGGATTTGCAGCCAGTGTCATGAGTGGGCTGCAAGTCGGTGGGGGGGCTGGGGAGTGGTGGTCTTCTTTTACGCTTTCGACCGACGGGAAACAGTTGCTATACACGAAAGAAACGGCGTATTCCAATCTATGGCTACTTACAGTTGAAGGATCAGAGGGGGGGGAGATCGGAAAGGAGCAGCTTACGACAGGCACGTCGCTCAAATCGGGCGGGAGCATATCGCCCGACGGAAAAAGGATCGCCTTTAGTGTAGCAGAGACGGATCGGGAAAACATTTTTACGATGCCTTTAGAGGGCGGTCCTGTGAAGCAGGTGACCTTCATGGAGGCTATCAACTCCGATCCCGTGTGGTCCCCGGATGGGCGGCGACTGGCCTTCGGTTCAGAGCAGGGGGGCGCACGTACGGTTTGGACCGTCAGCGCAGATGGCGGAGACTTGCAACAGTTCAGTGAGACTAGGTTGAGCGAGTTCTTTGCGTTGGCCTGGTCTCCTGTGAACGAAATCCTCTATCCCCGACCAGGAAACCGGAACTTTCATTTTCTGGATCCGTCCACAGGTCAGGAGCGACCCCTCGTCCGAAACGATTCGGTCGGTCGGATGGACTTTCCGTACTACTCCCCTGACGGAAAAACGGTTGCCGTTCATTGGAGTCAATATTTTGCTGGAATACATGGCCTTTGGATGATCTCACTTGTGGACGACTGGCAGGCTTCGGTGCTGGAGGGATTTCTTATTCCGTTAGGTTGGTCTGCCGATGGCAGCTGGATTTTCGCTGTGGAAGGCGGCAAACGCGAGCTACTGAAAGTACCGGCAGTCGCCGACGCAACACCGACAACTGTAGGGACCCTGCCTTTCGACTATGATCTAATGGGCGGGTCCGCCTACTGTAGGGCCATCACCTCGGATGGAAAACAGGCAGTTTGTATTTTGACGGAGAAACAATCCGATGCGTGGCTGGTAGAGAACTTTGATCCTGAAATGCGATAGGTTACCTCGTCGTCAACTAACGAACTGTCCTTTACCCCGTGTGCGCCTACTCGGTCATTGCAGTTCCCTCGGCGAATTTCACGCACCGCGCGACCACCCGCGCTTCAAGGCGCTGCTGGAGCGCGAGCA
>JAZFQE010000203.1:0-4476 GCA_036444955.1 Gemmatimonadales bacterium | reverse complement strand
TGGCTGCTTTCCTTGGCGATCCGTCCGCGCCGCTGAGCTTGGTCGTTAAGCCGAACGGCTGCTTTCCTGGGCTTACCTTTCTAAGCGGACATTGCTACGAGTGTCCTAATTGGGTCGGTTTTTGCCGTTCGTTGCTTATTGGGCTGATTCGCTGCGCTGAACAACTATGTCGCGATGCGATAGGCGGGAATCGGCCAAAAAGAGACCGTAAGCAAATACGCATGAACGGGTGGTTAACGTTCAAAACAGTCTTTCAGAACTGTCTCATCGACCCTACGCTAATCAGTCAATACTCCAAAGTCAGCGCTCTTGTACCCGAAAAGCCGAAGGATTTGCTGGCACCTCTTGGCGACGTCATTAGCACTAAGGTTCGTCTCGACGAAGGTGGCCGTGCCGGGGATCTTCTCAGGACTTGTCATACCACGGTAATCGTGCGAGAAGTAGTCCCTCTTTCTGCCCTTAAGGTTAAGCACTTTGTCGAAGTCGTCTGGATGCCGCCTCGCGATCTCAACGCAGATCCCGATGAGAACTTTCTTCCAAGTTGAAGCGCGATGATTCTTGCCAAGGAATTTGAACGATGCCGGCCGGCGGAACGTATAGCTGCCCGTGCTGGAGACGCCCGCACGGCCGGTGGGCATCCGGGGTAGCCGGCCTGTGAGACCGGCGAGTGCGCAGCGCCTCGAGCGGCTGCGTCTTGGTGGTAACGGTTGCTGCCATCCCTACCCCCTCTGGTGTTCGCTACGGAATGCCGATGAGCTTGTGGGTTTGCAGGCTCAGGCGCCACTGTGGGTGCGCAAGGCAGTACTCGAGTGCCAGCGTCGTGTTTCTGGCCTGTTCCGGCCCGTCCATCGGTTGCAGGAAGTAGTGCTCGAAGGCGAGATTCCGGAAACGCTCCGGCTCCGCACCCGACTGCGGATAGACGACCTTGAGTTCGTTGCCCTTGCGAAGCACCAGGTCGGCACCGGATTTCGGGCTCACGCAGATCCAGTCGAGCCCGGGTGGCGCGGGGCGGGTGCCGTTGGTCTCCACGGCTACTTCGAATCCTGCGGCGTGGAACGCCTCGACCAATGATGCATCGAGTTGAAGGAGCGGTTCGCCGCCCGTGCAGACGACGAACTTGCCACACGAGTCCACCACGGCATCTGCCCAGGTCTGGGAGACCGCGTTGGCGAGGTCCTCAGGTGATCGGAACTTGCCGCCCCCGGGCCCGTCAGTACCGACGAATTCCGTGTCGCAGAACTGACAAACGGCCATTTCCCGGTGCTGTTCTCGACCGGTCCAAAGGTTACAACCGGCGAAACGACAAAACACCGCGGGCCGTCCGACATTCGCGCCTTCACCTTGGAGTGTGTAGAAGATCTCCTTGACCGAGTACGTCATGTTCGCTCAGATAGGCAGCGCAGGCCCGTCGCCCCCCCAGCAAAGGGTGCCACCGCAACCGGGTGTCTCGAATAGGTCTAAGCGATCGAGCTGCGGCAACGAGTTGGCGAGCCTCGTCCGCACCCACGCAAGCAAGCTCGGTATGTCCGCGCGCTCCAGCGAGTTGATCTCGTCAAGTCGATGGTGGTCGAGCTGCGCATAGACCGGCTTGAACCGCTCCTTGACATCTCCGTAGTCCACCGTCCAGCCCAGTACCGTGTCGAGCGGGGCCGTAAGGTGAAGACGGATGATGTAGCTATGGCCGTGCAGGCGAGTACGCGGGTCGTCCGCCGGCGCACAATCAAGGCGTACGGCCGCTTCGAAAGACTGCTCTTTCCAGATCCGGTATTTGTCTGCTTGATAATGACAACCCGCCGTGGAGGTTTCGTAGACCGTGACCCAGGAAAGCTGAGGAAGTGCTGAGCGAACACGCTGCCAAATCCATGCGGCAAGCATCTCGCTCGTGGGGTTCTCTAAACCTGGAATGTCATTGAGACAGGCGTGCTCAAGCTGCGCAGCGATCGGCTCCCAACACTCGCCCAAGTAGTCAAAGTCGACGCCCATATGCAATCCATCGAGGCCCTGATTGGCGTGCAAAATTACCTCGAAGCCGTGACCGTGCATACGACCGCATTTGTGGTCTGGAGGAACATTGGGTAGCTCGTGCGCCGCTTCGAATCGAAAGCGGCGCCAGATATGTGCCTGTCCACGGTCGTCCAGGTCCACACCCTGATTGCGTGTGCTCTGAATACCTATGCGCTCAATGCCCGGGATATCAAGCCGCTCACGAACCCAACGCGCAAGGTTCTCGTCGGTAGGAACTGCGATGAAATCGTTAAGTAGGGTGTAGTCCAGAGGTGCGACGCACGCCGCGAGTTGGTTACGGAGGCCATCTGTTTCGGCGCCCGCAAACGGAGTCCAACCGTTGGATAAGGCCACTCGCACTGAGGCGGAGAAGCTATGGCCATGAAGGTTTCTGGAACGATGTCCTTCCGGCAGGATGTCCACATGGCGCGCCGCCTCGAAGGGAACCGAGGCGAGCGCGTAGTTTCGACTCTTCATACTGGTGGTTTGTCTATACATTGGCCGGTGTCATACTGTCATGCCGTCGCGAAGGCGCTCGTCTGGTAGCGCGTCGGATCTGCGATACCGGCTTCGGCAAATCCCTTCTTTCGAAGCAAGCACGAATCACACTGTCCGCACGCTGCGCCAGTCGGGTCTGGATCGTAGCAACTCACGGTGATGCCATAGTCCACGCCCAACTCCGTTCCCGTCCGGATGATCTCAGCCTTCGTGAGCTTGATGAGTGGCGTATGGATCGCCACGTTCTGCACGTCCTCAACGCCAGCTTTCGTTGCAAGGTTCGCCATTTGTTGGTAGGCGGCGATGTATTCCGGTCGGCAATCGGGATAACCACTGTAGTCCAGTGCGTTGACACCAATAAAGATGTCCTTCGCGCCAAGTACCTCTGCCCAAGCGAGAGCGTAGGAGAGGAAGATTGTGTTGCGCGCGGGTACGTATGTGATCGGAATGCCGTTGGCCATCTCGTCGGTCGACCGCTCCTTCGGCACGTCAATATCGCTAGTTAACGCGGACCCACCGAACTGCCGGAGGTCGATGTCAACGATGACGTGCTGCGTGACCCCTGCCTGCTCAGCCACCGCACGAGCGGCCTGCAACTCAACCTCGTGGCGCTGTCCGTAGCGGAACGAGAGCGCGTGCGGAATGAAGCCTCCCGCTTTAGCGATTGCCAGGACGGTGGTGGAATCGAGACCCCCGCTCAGGAGTACAACGGCATTGCGTGAATTCGGCATTGTTATCTCCTCTCGCCTTTCCGGGCGCGGCTGTCGAACAGGCTAAGCTGGTCACGAGCCTCGGGGTCGATGGGCTCAACCTGATTTGCATAGTCCCGGATGGCCTGTGCCTCCTCCGGGGTGAAAATAACCTGGTGGCGGCGGTAGCGATGGCCCGGAGGAATCTTCCCCTCCTGACGCCAGCGCCAGAGAGTCTGACGGGAGAGATTGAGCTCCTCTTGGAGCTCAGGTGATGTTAAGTACATGATTTGATTTATATTAATCGGCATTCCGTAACATCTCGTTGTAATCCGATAGAGTTGTTACTGACCGTTTAAAAGGGTAACACCCGACGACCGCTCTGCCGAATGGACGGACCCTCGAGGAGCGCGCCGCGAATGGCAACTCAGGGTCGGTTTTTGCCGTTCAAGGGGCCTTGTGGCAGCACACCGCGATGTTGCAGTGCATGAGGCGGGAATCGGCCAGAAGTGGCCAACTGGAGTGAACGCGCACAAGCCGGGCCGAAGCCACATAGCAGTCGTTCGCGATTGTTGGGCGTTAGTCCGGTCCTGCCCCATTCCGGTCGGAGCGTTAGATCCAGGTGACGCCGAGCGTGACCCCACCTTAGGCGTCCGAGGTCTTGGCCCCACTTCGGATAGACAACAACCTTCCAGCAGGGCTGTCAGTCTGGAAGCCCCACCTTTCGAAGGGTATCGGCGAGATTGTTGAAGTCAGATGGGTCAGAAAACGGTGCACGCTGGCGGAGCTTCTCTACGGAGAAATCGGGGATAATCTCGAAGACCATATCCAACGCCTTTTTCGCCTCATCGTGTCTTCCCAGCTTCTCGTTGCTAGCGGCAAGGACCCAGCGGCTCGGCAACCACCTCTTCGTATTGCGAACCGCGTAGCTGGTGCACTCAATCGCCCGCTCGTAGTCCCCCAAGGCCCAGTGCGTGAGTCCGTGAGTGCACTGAAAATACGGGAACATCGGATCGCGGGGACTGATCTGTTCAGCGACCCGTATTCGCTCTAGCGCCTCCTCTGGACGTCCTGCGTATGCCAGACTGGCGGCGAGCAGACTGTAAGCAAATGGAGAGCTAGGATTCAGTTCAATGGCCATTTCCAGCTCTTGAATCGCTGCATCCAAGTCCCCGAATGCGAAATGGAGGTTGCCCATCACTTGGTGCGAGAACGCATCCTTCGGGTCGAGCTCGAGTGCCTTGAGTGCCGCGTCACGCGCCTCCTGCAACTCCGGACCTCGAGG
>JAZFQE010000202.1:0-4294 GCA_036444955.1 Gemmatimonadales bacterium | reverse complement strand
TTCTTTGGTTGCCCACTTGACGTCGTATTTGCCTTCGACATTAGCACGCACGCAGGTCGTATCGCTGCCCAAAACGCAGATTTCGGAGTTTGGCACTGCTTGGTTGTCCTCCAGCGAAAATACTGCGCCGCGAATCGTCCCAACAGGTGGGCCGAAATAGATCGGGCCGCCCGGGACGCATGCCAAAGCAGATGTAAGAGTCGCAAGTGCAAGTACTGGGCGAGGTTGCATGTCGGCCGCGTGTAGCGAACTATATCCTAATAGAAGCGAGGGTGCACACCAACCCCCGACCGTAGTTGCGTCATCCGGACACTTGTGAATATTTTCACAAGTCAAAAATTACCACCCATTGAGGTCCTACGAAACAGTTGGAATTTAGTTTTCAACACAACGGATTGGAGGGACGGAATATCATGCGTCAGTTGATAGCCGGCTTTGCCGTCTTGGCGATTGCATGTGCCGGCAGCGAGACGGCCGGTAACGCCAACGCTGCGGAGCAGAGCTCCGCCGCTGGAGAGGAGCCGCAGGCCGAAGTTCAGTCTTCAGAAGTGCACGAGGTCATGATGGAATTGGTCGACGGCAGCTACATCTACACACCCTTGTCCTTGACCATCAAGGTGGGAGACACCGTTCGCTGGATCAACGCCAGCGGTGGTCCGCACAACGTGGCCTTCTATGCAGACCAGATTCCTGAGGGTGCTGAGGATCCGCTCAACGCCGCCATGTCGAACCGGCTCGGTAATCTGAACGGGGAGCTGCTAGTGGCCCCGGACGCCGTTTACGAGATTGTTTTTGCCGGCATGCCGGTTGGGGACTACGGTTATTTTTGCCTGCCGCATGAGGCGCTCGGAATGATTGCTGGCCTGACAATCGAGCAGTAACCGGATCGGAGCTCTCCGATCTCAGACGAGGGTCGCTTGGCGCACTGGGCCGGCGGCCCTCTTTGCGTCTTCGCTTGCGGGGGGGTGCCAGTCTAACTGCCGAATTTTTTTCCGAGCCAGGCGGCTCCGATTCCAGTGGCCAACCCTGCGCTAGCATCTACGGCATAGTGCATTTGACAGTAAACCGTGCCGAGGATCAACAGGATACAGGGTACGGTCAGTTGCTTGCCGAGAGGTTTCCAGTTGATCCAGAGTGCGGCGGTTGCTGCGACGGTCGCCGCAACATGAGATGATGGAAAGGCGGCGCCGACCGAAGACCCCCCCGCGAGTGTGGCGTAAACGATGCGTGCCGGGAGAACCTCTCGCACAGGGCCTGTCGGGTGCTCGAAGGCGTAGTTCGGTCCTGCTACCGGATAGAGCACGAAGAATACATAGCAGAATACGTAGGCGATCAGTGTGGCAAACAGCACGTTGCGCGCGCTGTCCGGTTCTCGCCTGAAAGTCAGCCATATGGGACCAATCAGCACCATAGGGTAGTACGCCAGGTACGCCAGGTGCAGAATCCAGGAGAGGAGCACAGAGGGATAGTCTCGTATCAATGTATACGATATTTGCCCGCCAAAAATCAGAGCCTCGACGCTTTGGATCTGCCGGTCGTTCGTGATGATTCGATCGAGTCCGATCTGGTCATTGAGCAAACCAAACTCTGCGTATAGCGGAAGCACGAGGAGCAGAGGATATAGGTCATGGATCGTGTTACCGACCGAGGTCTCGTCGTCCAGCTGCGTGAACAGGTAGAGGAGTACTCCAAATAGCGCATGGGCTGCCAGCATGCCGAGATTTGATAGACTGCCGATATCGCCGCGCGCGAGGATCACCACACTCACAAGCGCAAGGTATCCGGCGAGCAGTTTATCTACCGACCTCAGAGCCACCCGTTCTCTCTGTACCAGGTGGCTGTGTGGGATATTCCTTGTCGCGTGTTGTGTCTCGCTCTCCAACCCGTGTCACGTTCCAGCTCGGTAGGATCGCAGGTCCATGCGGGAGCGAGGAACTCGCCGGCCCTGTCGGAAGATAGAACGGTGGCGGCGCCCAGCAGGTTAGCCGCTGTTCCCGTAACTTGTAGGGCGGCCCGGACGGCAAGCGAGGGAATCTTTATCAGGAACGGCCTTGCTCCCGCTCCCTTCTGTTTCACCTCCCGGTACACCAGCTCAACGAATTTCTGCGATGTGACGACGTCTCGGTGCGCTGCGTAGTACGTCTTTTCCTTTGTACCCTTGAGCGCGGCGGCAATTAGTGCTTCAACCAGATCGTTTGCGAAGATGAGCGATAACTCCTGAGATCCGTCACCAAAGAGCGGCGCTATTCCAAGCTTTGAAAATTTGAATACCCTGAGGAACTCGGTGTCCCTCGGACCGTAAACCGCAGGCGGCCGGATTATTATCCAGGGGAGGCCCGAGCGGCGAACCGCATCTTCGCCGGCCAGCTTGCTGCGACCGTAGTTGGTTACAGGGTCAGCCGCCTCTGGATTGCTGATAGGTTGCCCCCGTTCGGCCGGTCCCGCCGCCGCCAAACTGCTCACGTAAATAAAAGATCGGAGAGTTGATCCGTGTGTTGCGGCCTGCGTCAACCTGCGTGTCGCCTCGGAATTCGTGCGGTAGAATTCAGCTTCGGATCGAGCGGCTGTCACTCCGGCCAGATGGAAAATGGCTTCGGCGCCGGAGCAACCCGCTGCGAGCGCCTCTGTATTCTCGAGGTTGCCGGGGATGAGCTCCGGCATCTGGTTGCCGAACAACTCTTCGGCCTTCCTGCGGTTCCTAACCAGGCACCGTACTTCGTGGTCCTGCTCTATGAGCCGCGCTACCAAGTGGGAACCGATGAATCCCGTCCCCCCCGTTACAAAAACTCTCACAGGGGACGGTCGTATAGCCTAAGCGTCTTGTACCTCTCGAATCCCATGCGCTTCAGCCCGTTGTTCATGGCTGCGTTGTCTTCCAAGATCCAGCCTGCCTCACCCCAGCTGTAACCCATCCCAACCCCTTTTTCCCATATCCAGTGGTACATCAGCGCGTCAGCTCCCGTTTTGTGATATTCATCCAGCACGCCAAGCAGCAAGATTCTTATTCGTGATATCTTCCTGGACGCCCAGAGTATCCTGACTATCCCTGGGAAAATTCGCCCGGACGGATTCGTTTTCAGGGCGACGTTCAGATCGGGCAGCGCAATGGCGAACCCGACTAGGTCGTCCCCTTTCTCGGCAAAGACAACGAAGTTCGGCACGATGACAGGCTTCAGTTGAGCTGCCAGGTGGTCGATCTCGGCGTCTGTCATCGGGACAAAGCCCCAGTTCTTGTCCCACGCAGAGTTGTACACCTTCTTGATGCGCTCGACCTCAGCGTCGAAAGCCTTCATGTTGATGGCGCGCAGCTTTATTCCGTGACGCTCGGCAATCAACTTGGCACCTCTAACGAGTCTGTCCGGCAGGTGATCGGTCACTGTCTGGTATTGATAGAGATCCTTCGCCTTGATGAATCCTGCATGCTCGACGAGGTCCGGGTAATACCGGGGGTTGTGAGGGTTGAGCAGCGTGGGCGGTGTTTCCAGCCCCTCGACGAGAAGTCCGCATTCATCGTTTGTAGATAGGGACGTCGGCCCGCGCATGACGGTTAACCCTCTTCCCCGTAGCCAGTCGGCTGCGGCGGTGAAGAGGGAGTCGGCTACCTGTTGGTTATCGATACACTCGAAGAAACCGAAGAACCCGACTTTGTCACTGTGGAAACGGTTGTGGGCACGATTTTCTATCGCCGCTATCCTTCCTACGACGCCTCCGCGTTCGGCGAGGTAGTATTCAGCGTCAGAGTGGTGAAAGAACGGATTTTTCTTGGGGGACAGGAGTTTCTTGACGTCCAGACGCAATTGGGGGACCCATAGTGGGTCCCCTCGGTGCAGCCTATAAGGGAAGTCTATGAATCGGGCTAGGTCTCCTCGGGACCTTACAGCCCTGACCGTGACTCGTTCGCTCAGATGATTCCGACCTCCTTGCCTAGCTTGGCGAAGGTTTCGAGAGCGAAATCGATTTGGTCGGAGGTGTGAGATGCCATCAAGCTGGTCCGCAGGCGGCACTCCGCAGGCGGAACGGCAGGCGGCATTACGGGGTTAGTAAAGATTCCCGAATCGAACACTCGCCGCCAGAACTTCAACGTGTCCCAGAGTGGTCCAATCACAACGGGAACGATCGGCGTCTCACTCACACCGATATCGTAGCCCATTCCCTTGAAGCCCTCTTGCAACCTTCTGGTGTTGTGCCAGAGGCTTTCCCTCCGGTCTGGTTCAGACTGTATTACGTCAAGTGCCGCAAGAACGCCCGCCGTGTTTGCCGGAGGCAGCGCTGCCGAGAACATTAGGGGTCGGCT
>JAZFQE010000201.1:0-2375 GCA_036444955.1 Gemmatimonadales bacterium | reverse complement strand
TGTTCGGGGGACTGCGCCGTCAACGTCTCTGCAATTCGGCGGTGTAGCGGCCTCCGTTTTGCGAGAAGGAGACTGTTATAGGACGCGTCCTGAAGGAGAGCGTGTTTGAAGATGTATGTCACGCCGGAGCTGCTGCCGCGCCGAAACAAGATTCCGCTCTCGACCAGTTCTTCCAGGGCTCGGTCGAGTTCGGAGCGTTCCAGCTCACACACAGATTCAATCAACTCCTCGCTGAACTCACGCCCAATGGCTGCACCCGCTTGAGCGACGTGTTTGCCGATGGTAAGTCGGTCGAGCCGCGCGACGAGCGAGTCCTGTAGCGTTCGTGGAACCTCGAGGTGAGTGTTGTCGAGGGCACTTTCACCGCTTAGCTTCTGTGCTTCCAGCAGCGTCCGCGTCACTTCCTCAATAAAAAGCGGCACACCATCGGTTTTGGCCACGATCTTGTTGATGACGTTCTCAGGAAGCGAGTTCGTTTCCGCTACGGCATCTAACAGTGCCCGACTCTCGCGCTTACTAATGCGCTTCAGTGTAAGAGGCGTGACATGTCCCTGACCCGTCCAGTTGGGGCGGAACTCGGAGCGGCAGGTTATCAGCATCAACACAGGAAGTTCTTCCACTCTTTCTACGAGTGTGTCCAGCAGCTCCAAAGTTGAGGGATCGACCCAGTGGAGATCCTCGAAGAGGATGAGAACGGGGCGTTGAGCGGACAGTGCTTCGAGCTGACGCACGAGGGCCTCTAGTGTTCGTTCCTTATGCTCCTGCGCGTCAATGTCGATGGGGGAGTATCGCTCCGCCAGCGGAATGGACAGCAACGCCGCGAACAGTGGCACGTCTTCCTGCAAGGCGTCACTCGACTCGCGCAGCAACGCTTCGAGTCTATCGAGCTTCTCCGCTGCACCACTCTGCGGCCTGATCTCTGCAGCATGCTCGAGCTGGCTGATCACGGGGTGAAACGCACTATTCGTGTGGTACGGCGAGCACTGGTATCCGAGCCGAAAGTGGGGTTGTTCGGCAATTCGCGCACGCAGCGTTTCGCACAATCGAGATTTGCCGATTCCCGGTTCTCCCGAAATGAGCACCACTTGCCCTTCGCTCTCCTTCGCTCGCTCCCAACGCCGGACAACCAATGCAACTTCCTCGTCGCGTCCCACAAGCGGCGTCAGACGCTGTCCGTGCAAGGCTTCAAAGCGACTTTCGGCAGTGCCCTCACTCAGCGCTTGCCATGCCTCGACCGGCTGGGCGATACCTTTCAGTCTCTTCTCGCCCAAGGGTCGAAACTGAAAATGCCCCCCCGTCAGCCGATGCGTGTCAGGGGCAACCACGACCGCGTTCGGCTCCGCAATACCTTGTAGTCGGGCCGCGAGATTCGGCGTCTCACCGACGACCGCTCTCTCTTGAGACGCACCCTCTCCAATGATGTCCCCCACCACCACAGGCCCTGTAGCAATGCCCACGCGCACACCCAGCTCGACGGCCTGCTGATCACCCACGGTCGCATTCAGCCCTACAACCGATTCGACAACACCGAGACCCGCGAAGATCGCCCGCTCCGCATCATCCTCGTGGGCCCGCGGATAGCCAAAGTAAGCGAGTACCCCGTCCCCCATATACCGAGCAACATAACCCTCGTAACGCTCGATGGCCGCCTTGCAAGCGTCCTGATAGGCGCGATTCAATTCGCGCAGGTCCTCGGGGTCGAGCTTCTGGGAGAGTTCCGTCGAACCGACTAGATCGCAGAACATCACAGTGAGCTGGCGGCGTTCTGCGTCATCGGTACTGCTGGTGAGGAGAGAATCGGCCTCCGCTGGGGTCTCAGTTGGTGCTGGCTCCGTCCGCCGTAGTGTAATCGCCTTTAAAAGCCTCTTCCGATGACCGAGCTTGACGCCGACTTTCTCCAGGTCAGCGTCGGTGAGGTCGGACAACACATCCTCATCGATTGCATTGTCCGCGAACGTGGCCGCATATTCGCCAAGTCCAAGCTCTTCCAACCACTTCGCGACGTCATCAGGCATTGGTGTGGCCTCGGTTCCCTCGACGATAGTTTACCTGGAAACATCGGGCAGTCGGTCCATGATGCTTTCGAAAGCCGACATTCGAGTACCGATGCCACGAAAGGCCGATTTGGGTCGTTTTCGGTCATTTGCTATCTGCCACTGTCTACCAGGTCGGGTGCCGACTAATACACCTCAAGCGTAATGGCGTATAACAACCGCTTCGAGTTCGCGCCATTACGCAGCACCAGTCCTCGCTTCCGCTCGGCTGCTCGGGCAGGCCGTTCACGCGGAAGGGCTGCTTTCATGGGTGCTCCTCCCCAGCATCTGAGTCGGACAAAAACTACCCTCAGCATCGCCCACAGGCGTTACCTATGTGTT
>JAZFQE010000200.1:0-6234 GCA_036444955.1 Gemmatimonadales bacterium | reverse complement strand
AAAAGCGCTCACCTCGGCTGTCGGCGGGCGGATCAATCGGCGTCCTAACAGCTCGCGAGGTTGCCGCCCTTGTTTCCAGGGCGAACCCTCTTTCATCCACCTCTGCAAGCGAGCTCATCACCAGAGGCACAACGAGGGGAATGATCGCCCTAATCTTCCTGATGGGCGAACCCCTCAAGCGCAGCCCCCGGCATCTCTGCGCCTCCAAAATTGCTTGGGCTCGCTCCTGCAGGCGCGGTACTGCCTGCAGCGCCGCGGCAAAGAGAAATGCCACCGAAAACGGAACTCGTCGCGCCACTAACGCCTCTACCAATCGCGCTGGGTGTACCGCTGCCATCACTGTCAGGAACGCGACAATCATCGCGGTGATGCGAGAGCCCAGCACGATCGCACGCTCAGGATTATCAGCGAACACCGCGTGGACGAGGAAAAGAAAAAACCAGAACGGAAAAGCCAGCGCGAGAGACGGTTTCAGAACCCCGGGGACTCCTTCCAGGAAAACAAATACGATCGCAATGCCAGCCAGGGCAACGATACCCGGCTCGGGCAGCGAGAACGACAGAATTACTACAGCTCCGCCTATTGACAGAGAAGTGAATGGATGGGCTCTGTGGAGCGGACCGCTGGCCGGAACGAAGCCGATCAAGCTACCCGACCGAGCGACCTGCGCGCAGCGGGGAAGCGAGCTGTCATACGTTTTGGCAGGGAATTGAGCAGGCTCCACACCAGCAGAAAGGTTACTGTCTTGTCAATGACATCGGTGCTGAGGCTGGCTCCGTAAACCGCCCAGCCAAGCGGGACACCAAGGCCGTTGAGAAAAGCGGTAACAACGGCGACGCCGCCAGCCGTCACCCCTCCGAAAGCAAAATAAGTGATGGGCCAAGAGAGACTGGCAGCTATGAAGCCGAGCAGTGCTCCACTCCCAACGGCTCTCATAACAGATGAGAAAAAACCTCGTCTCGCAACAAACGCAGCGTACAGAGCCACCGCGAGCTGCACAGGAAGAAAGGCCAGCCAAACAGGATTTCCACTGAACAAGGTGAAAACCACTTGGGAGAGAATTCCGGTTGCGACTGCGGCGGCGGGGCCGGCGAGCGCGGCAATCATCACCGTACCCACGGTGTCAAGAAACAGCGGTAGTGACAAAGCGGCGACCACGATCCCCATCGCGAGATTGATCCCCACCGCAAGAGGGATGAGCGCCAGGAGGCGAGGTGGCACGGAACTGTTCTTTCCGGTAAGCATCAAGTAGTAATTATATATGTCATTCGGGTCACAGCGTAACGAACTTTAAGCGGCAGGCCGATTGGTATCTCCCACACTGGACCCAAGCAGCGTCATCGAAGAACTCCGAAGCGGCTGCGATAACGGACTAGACCGAAAGGGCCTACTGCGTTTGGCTGCAACAAAGATCAGACAGGCAGGAGACCCGTATTCCGGCGTGTACATGTACATGGTTCACGGAGACTCCCTGGTCCTAGAAGCGTTCGACGGCCGCCCCACTGAACATCACGTCATACCCGTTGGGTCAGGATTGTGCGGTAAGGCCGTCGCGGAAGGCCACGACTTGAATGTACCCGACGTAACCGAGTCAGACGAATACATGACGTGCAGCATCGAAACACAATCCGAACTCATCGTCTTGATTCGCACGCGAGGTAACATAGTCGGGCAGATTGACGTGGACAGCGACGTTCGCAACGGCTTTAACGAGCTCGAGCAAGCGTCCGTGCGCGAAATCGCCGACTTCCTGGGCACAATTCTGTAGCCATCTTGGACGTCATAGAGTCCTTCGAGTCGGTCGGAGGCACCCAAATCTACACCCGGACGGCCGGGGAAGGCCCCGATGTAGTCGTGCTACACGGCGGTCCTGGGGCGCATCACGACTACCTGCTCCCTCAATTCGACTTGTTGGCGGAGGGACGAAGGCTCCGCTACTACGATCAGCGAGGTGGTGGCCGCTCTGTCGTGCCTCGCACACAGGATGTAGTGTGGTCGGACCACGTTTCGGATCTCGATTCCCTCCTTGATGTGTGGCACGTCGAGACCGCAACAGTTGTGGGCTATTCGTGGGGAGGATTGCTCGCTCTGCTCTACGCTGTCAAGCACGCTCAACGAGTCGAGCGACTCGCGCTGATTTCCCCGGTACCGATAACTGCCGCAGCCAGACGCACGTTCGAGCGCCGGCTTAGCGAGCGCATGCGAGACCCGCGCATCGCTTCTGCGCGCGAAGAATTGCAACGCTCCGGTCTGCGCGGCCAGGACCCGGATGCCTATCGGCGACGCCTATTTGAGCTTTCGGTCGCCGGATATTTCCACGACCCTGACGCCGCGCGCGGTCTAACCCCGTTCCGCGTAACAGGACGGGTTCAAAACTCAGTGTGGCGCAGTCTCGGCGATTACGATTTACGACAGCAACTGACCAGCTTGTCTGTTCCCGCAGTAGTGCTCCATGGGAGGAGCGACCCGATTCCGCTCCATACTGCGCAAGAAATAGCCCGGCTCCTTACCGCTCCCATTGAGATTTTCGAGCACTCCGGACACGTGCCTTACGTTGAAGAGACCCAACGATTTGTCGAGACTCTGGATCGGTTCCTCCCCCGCAGTCTGTGAGCCCGACAAAACGGACTCCCAAACTCACACCTAAGAGGGTAGCTTGCCATAGCAGATGGACAGAAAAGACGTCGCTCTCGTCTTAGAACAAATCGCCTCGTTTCTCGAGTTGCAAGGCGGAAATCCATTCCGTGCCAAGGCCTTCCAAGCCGGCGCACACACCGTGGCCAGTTATCCGGGACATTTAGGCGAGGCGTTGGCGAGCGGGGCTCTTGGCGAGCTCAAGGGCATTGGACCTGCAACGCTCGACATAATCTCGGAGGTTCTAGAGACAGGCCAGAGTAGGGTCCTTACTGATCTGCGGAATCAGGTACCGCCCGGTCTGGTGGAAATGCTCAAGATTTCCGGACTGGGAGTCACCAGGATCCGGCAGATCCACGAACACTTGGGCATAGAATCCCTAGATGAACTGGAAGAGGCGGCAAGGGACGGCCGATTGGCCAAGCTGCCACGCTTCGGCAGCAAGACGGCTGAGAACATCCTCAAGGGAATCGAGTTTCTCCAACACACCAGCGACTTTCGATTATTTCATCATGCGCGGGAGGAGGCCGAGGCATTAGCTCATGTGCTGGGCGGAATGCCCGGAGTGCGAAGAGCGGAAATTGCCGGTGCGCTGCGGCGAAGATGCGAGATAATTCGAGAACTCGATTTCGTGCTCGAGGTAGCAGGCCTCGGAGAGGAAGTTATCACCAGGCTCGGTACCGCTCCGGGAGTTACGGACTTCACCCCGCACGGCGTTGAGGCAGCCACACTCAAGTTCACCAGCGGAACCATCGCGCATGTCGCATTGGCTCCCCCGGACCAGTTCGGGTTTTGTCTGGTGACGGTAACGGGAAACGCTATGCACGTGGAGGAACTGAGTGAAGTTGCCAAAAGTCGTGGCCTTGAGTGGACGGACCACGATTTGCGCCGGGAAGGAGCAGTAGTTGCGGCGGCAACCGAAGAAGATCTGTTCGCCGAGCTCGCAATGCAGTTCATCCCACCCGAGCTGCGGGAGGGGAGGGGAGAGGTTGCGGCAGCAATTGCGCACGAGTTACCCGAATTAGTCCGTGAGCGTGACGTTCAGGGGTTTCTCCACTGTCACACGAACTACTCCGATGGCAAGAGCACCGTGAGGGAGTGGGCTGACATGTGTTTCTCCCACGATTACAGCTACGTGGGTATCACTGATCACAGTCTTGCCGCGGCATACGCCGGCGGACTCAATGTAGACGGTATCAACGAACAGCACGCGGAGATAGATGCTACAAACCGGGAACTGCCTGAATTCCGGGTGCTGAAAGGAGTTGAAGCTGACATCTTACCGGACGGAACACTGGATTACCCCGCGGAGGTAAAGGCTCGATTCGATTTCATTATTGGATCCGTTCACAGCCGCTTTGCAATGACCGAGGCGGAAATGACGAACCGCATACTCCGCGCCATGGATGACCCGCACATGACGATCTTGGGCCATCCAACCGGGCGACTCCTCCTATCCCGTGACCCCTACCCGTTGGACATGGAAGCAATCTTCGAGAAGGCGGTCGAAACCGGTGTTGCCGTAGAGATCAACGCCGATCCGCAGAGGCTGGATCTCGACTGGCGGCTCGTTCGCGCAGCCACGAACAGTGGAGTCACGATCTCCATCGGTGCTGATGCTCATAGCACAGCCGGCATATCAAACATGGACATAGGCCTCGGAATAGCCAGGAAAGGGTGGCTCACTTCGCACAATCTCCTCAATGCCGAGCCTGTGGACCACTTCCTCGAACGCGCTCGACGCCGCAGGAGCCGTGAATGAATTCGGCTGCGGATCGCATAGCACCCATCATCAGAAAACTCAAGAAACAATATCCCGACGCGAAATGCTCGCTGGATTACAGGAATCCGCTGGAGTTGCTAGTTGCAACCATACTGAGCGCGCAGTGCACTGACACCAGAGTCAATGTCGTGACGAAAAATCTATTTCGCAAATACAAGAGCGCAGGCGACTACGCCAACGCAGATCCCGACGAGCTCTCGGACATGATCAAGTCGACGGGCTTCTTCCGCAACAAGAGGAAATCCTTAATCGGCATGGGCGCTGCGCTGGCGGAACGGCACGAGGGTAGAGTGCCACAAACTTTGGACGAGCTGACCAAGATCCCGGGAGTGGGACGCAAAACAGCAAATGTGGTGCTGGGGAATGCCTTCAACAAGAACGAAGGAATCGTAGTTGACACACATGTATCCAGAATATCGCGCAGACTTCGACTGACACGCAAGAACGAAGCCGTGAAAATCGAGCGTGATCTCATGAGGATAGTTTCCAGGGAGGAGTGGACGCTCTTCCCCCATCTACTGATACATCATGGGCGCGCCATCTGCCAAGCTCGCAAACCCAAGTGCGAGATCTGCCCGGTAAACATGCTGTGCCCGTCATCGGACGCGTGACGGATTCTGGAGCTGAGAGACATTAGATGAAGATCGACTTGGCGGTGGCGTGCGACTATGCCATGATCGATCAGTTTGGCAAGCTGTCCATCATGGGAATCTTTCAGCATGTATGGGTCGCCAAGTTTCCAGCTGTACACGCCAGAATGCACCTCGTGATGCGAATCAAGGGCAAGCGAACGGAAATCGGACAACACGCAATAGACATCCAATTCACCGACGGTGACGAGAAGATTTTGTTGAAGGGCAGTGGCAGCGTCACCCTGGCGGAGCCACCAGCAGGAGTGCTCGAGATCGAAGCCGGCGCAGTGCTGATATTCGACATCCCACTCCCAGTCGCCGGGCGCTACCAATTCGAGATACGGATCGACGACCAGCTTGAAACCATCGTTCCCCTGACCACGTCACAGAGAGCGGAAAGGGCTCCCTCCGGAGGGGCTATCCTACACTGACTGCTCGCCGCACTGCTAACCCCGGATGAAACTGCACAGAGAAGCTAGACCGTATATAGTGTGCGGCGCCCTTGTCATCACCGGACTCACCTACAATATCGACGGCTATCCTCTGTTGAATCCGGACGAAGGCCGCAATGCGGAGATCGCCCGCGAGATGGCGGAGACAAACGACTTCGTATTGCCACAGCTAAACGGCCTTCCCTACCTCGATAAACCTGTTCTCTACTTTGCGGCCGACGCGTTGTCCATAAAAATGTTCGGCGCTTCTGAACTAGCAACTCGGCTACCATCCCTCCTATTCACGTTGATGACAACTGGCCTGATCTTCTGGTTCGGCTGGCGGGAATTGGGCCTGGCGGGCGGAGCAACGGCCGCGGTTGCAACCGCCGCCTCTCCCATGACACTCGGATTCGCACGCACAGTCATATTTGACAGCGCCCTGACCTTTTTTGTGCTGCTGGCCATCATCTCGTTCTACGAGTCGTTCAAGGCCGTACGCAATGATGAGAGTGAACTTGCTTACCGCTGGACAATTGTGGCATGGGCAGCAATGGCCGGAGCCGTACTGACAAAGGGACCAATAGGCCTGGCCATTCCGTTGATGGTCGCGTTGCCATATGCCGCCTGGTGCAAGAGATGGCGCCCCGTGGGAAATACAGTGGGCCTGCTCCTGTTCGTAAGCTTGCTGCTACCGTGGATCGTCGCTCTGAGCAGGCGAGTACCCGATTTTCTACAGTACGCGCTCGTCGAC
>JAZFQE010000199.1:0-7362 GCA_036444955.1 Gemmatimonadales bacterium | reverse complement strand
CCAATGCCTGAATTCGTGACATCAACTCTCGACACAGCCGCTCGAGTTGCTCCCGACGTTCCAGCTCAGGTTTGTCGGGAGGCGTTAAGCAGATGAACGTGCCCTCTCCGCTGTGCGGGGCTACAACACCGAGTAGCGTCAGCTCGCTGTAGGCCCGGGCAACGGTGTTGGGGTGAACGCTGAGGTCGATTGCCAACTGGCGGACCGTCGGGAGTCGCTCGCCTGGCTCGAGGATTCCTTCGACCGCGCCGAGCCACACGTGATCGACGATCTGCCGATAGAGTGGCACGTCGCTCCCGTGATCCAGGTGTATTGCGAGCCTTTGGTCGATCCCGGTTCGCTCTTGATCGGACACTTGCAACCTCAAAACTTTCTCTCTTGTTAGGATACAGTCCACTAGTCGAGCTTGCTAGGGGGCTAGGGGGCTAGGGGGCTAGGGGGTCTAGTGGGGCGCATCGCCAAGCTCGCCGGTTTGTGTCTTTGTCTGGGCCCGCTCCAGGTGGACCTCCCGAGGGCCCATCTGCGTAGATTCACAACCCCGTGACTGAAACTTCACACATAATTCAAGAAGAGCGCTTCCGCCTCTGGCCTGCATTGGTGGAGGCGGTGAGAGGCTCCCAACAGGACTACACCGCCGGTCCAATCGGTCGGGCGGTCCTGCTCCTGGCCGTGCCAATGGTGTTGGAGACGGCCATGGAGTCGGTGTTTGCCGTGGTGGACGTGTTCTTCGTATCGCGTTTAGGTCCGCATGCCGTGGCAACCGTCGGCCTCACGGAGTCGATGCTCACGCTGATCTACACGGTTGCTTTTGGTCTGTCGATCGGTGTGACGGCGATGGTGGCGCGCCGGATCGGCGAGAAGAACCCCGAGGGTGCAGCGCGCGCTGCGGTTCAGGCGCTACTGCTGGGTGTGGGAATCGCAGTGGTATTGGGAACACTTGGTGCGCTGTTCGCTCCCAAGCTGCTCGGTGTCATGGGTGCCGAGTCGGGCGTGATCGAAGGCGGAGCGAGCTACACGCAGATCATGCTGGGTGCGAACGTCACGGTGCTGTTGCTCTTCATGATCAACGCGATCTTCAGGGGCGCGGGTGATGCTCACATGGCGATGCGTGTTCTGTGGCTGGCAAACGGAATCAACATCGTGCTCGACCCCGCCCTCATTTTTGGACTGGGGCCCTTCCCCGAACTGGGAATCAGGGGCGCCGCGATTGCCACCAACATCGGGCGCGGAACGGCGGTCCTGCTGCAGCTCTGGATACTCGCGCGCGGCCGCCTGAGAGTGCGCGTTGCCCGCAGGCATCTAGTGGTGGATCCGTCGGTCATGTGGAAGTTGGTGAGGCTTTCCGCCACCGGAACTTTCCAGGTGTTCATCGGAATGGCCAGCTGGGTAGGCCTGATCAGGATTCTGGCCGGATTTGGAAGCGAGGTGTTGGCGGGTTACACGATCGGAATCAGGATCATCATCTTCGCATTGCTGCCGAGCTGGGGCATGAGCAACGCCGCTGCGACAATGGTGGGTCAGTCCCTTGGCGCTGGCAAACCGAAGCGCGCCGAGAGGTCGGTTTGGATAGCTGGCTTCTACAACATGCTCTTTCTCGGAGTGACGGGTGCGATTTTCCTGCTGTTCGCTCCCCCAATTGTGGGATTCTTCACACACGATCCGGTGCCACTACAGTACGGAATCATGTGCCTGCGGACGGTGAGCACCGGGTTCCTGTTCTACGCCTACGGGATGGTTCTCACACAGTCCTTCAATGGGGCGGGGGATACTTGGACGCCCACGATAATAAATCTGTTCTGTTTTTGGCTGTTCGAGCTACCGCTGGCTTACGCGCTGTCTCATGTTCTAGATCGCGGACCCTTCGGGGTGTTTTTGGCTATGACGCTGGCGTTCTCGTTGCTTGCCGTGGTGAGCGCCGTTGTCTTTCGGAGGGGTCGGTGGAAGCTCAAGGTGATCTAGACTACTGGAACTGCCGCTCGATACACTCCACGACTTTCTCGGGATCGACCGGCTTGGCGAGGAATGGATGACCTCCGATCTCCTTGCCGTGAGCGCCGACCTCCTTCTTCGATACGAGGGCGGTCAGGAATATGATTGGGATGTTCTGCAACTCACTGTCGCCCTCGAGCTCGCTCGCCACCATTGCTCCGTCGGTGTCTGGCATGATTAGGTCGAGCATGATCAGGTGTGGACTAAATTCGCGTGCGGCTTGAAGGGCGCGGCTGCCCTCGTTCTCTGTCCTCACCTCGTATGAACCCGTTCCCTCGAGATAGAGCTTCAACGTGCGGGTGATACCGGCCTCGTCATCCACCACAAGAATGCGCCTTTTCTCCACCGTCACTCTCCCGCGTCTGATCTGAAAATGATTGTCACTGTGACACCGCCTTCATCCCGATTCTTGAACTCGATACTAGCCCCGTGCATATCCACTATCTGCCACGACACGGATAGCCCAAGGCCGGTGCCTTTGCCCGTCGGTTTGGTCGTGAAGAACGGGTCGAAGATCTTGGCGAGCTTGTCCTCCGGAATGCCGGTTCCCGTGTCGTCCACCTCTAGGATGACATCACTTTCGCCGGTTAGCAAATTCTCTCGCTCCACGGAATTGGGGTCACTTGCCAACTGCCTCACGGGACTCGCGTAACTCCGCACCGTCAGCTCCCCTCCCTCCGGCATGGCGTGTACGGCGTTGGTGAAGAGGTTAATGAGCACCTGCTGGATCTTGAATGCGTCGAGGTTCACCTTTGGGAGGTCGGGCGCCAGCTCCTTTGCTAACGTCACGTGGCTCTTATCCATCTCGTGCTTCACGAGCGACAACGACTGCTCGACAATCGTGTTCAAGTCCTCGGGCACCAGCTCGAGGTCACGCGGACGGGCGAAGTCGAGTAGGCCGCGGATTACGACATCGGCACGGGTTACCGCGTCGGTCATGTCGTCGAGGAGCACCGGGATGTCGCCACTTTCGTCCTGGAGGTGCTGCGCCAGGATCTTTACTCCCGTGAGTATCACCATCAACGGATTCTTGACTTCATGAGCCACACCGGTGGCCAACCTTCCCACCGATTCGAGCTTCTCGGCCTCAATCAGACGCATCTGCGCCGCCTGCAGATCACCGTGTGACTTTCTCAGTTCCCGCGTGGCCCGTTCGAGCTGCTTCTGCCGCTCTCTGCGTTCGGTGATGTCATCGCAAGTCGTCACTATCCCGATCGGCTCGCCAGACACGCTCAATACCACGTCGGATGTGAGTTGAACCGGGAAAGTGCTCCCGTCCTTGCGCACATTTGTGGTCTCGCGTTTCCAACTCGACAGCTTCTTGAGGTCCTCTTTCCGGAGCGGGTTCAGTTTTCTGGACGGCGCGAAGATGCCGACGTTTTTTCCGATTAACTCGTCGACTGTGTATCCGTGATTGCGAGCTTCGGCCGGGTTGGAGAAGATAATCTTCCTGTTGGTATCGGTGATCGTAACCCCGAGCTGCATCGTCTCGAGCGCCTTCACGAGTTGCAGACGGATCTCGTCGATCTGCCTCCGCATCGTGGTGGCGCTCAGCTGGTCCGTGAGCCAGCCGATTCCTAGGGCGATCCCGATATATACGAGCACCACGAAGAAAAGAGCGCCCTCCTGAACCTGCCTGCCGAGAATCGCGGCGATCGAGTTCGTCACAACGAGGAGCACCATCCCGATGCCGCAGGCGAAGGTCACACCCTTCCACCCGCGGTAATAGGCCAGCAGGAAGGCGGGCACCAGGGCGAGTAGCCAGAGCATGACGCTTAACTCGCCGAGGGATTCCGGGAAGGCGAGAGCGGCCACGACGGGCACCGCCAGCGACGCCACCGAGAGGGCGAGCGCGCGAGGTGGAACCGACCTGGTGCGGTAGCTCGATCTTGTTGTCATGTTGACTTGTAACTCACCAATCTTGCTTCACAGGCGGCGAAGGTGCAATGAACCCACTCGCGCCACCTCAACTACAGCCTCATCTTATTCCTTAATATGTCCGACCAGATCGGCGCCTGAAATCTGGTCTTGCCGAGCGCTACCGGGTCGCGCGCGATCGGTGGACCTGTTTCGCAGTGATTTGACCCCCCTGTTATGGGCTAGAGCAGTATTGCCTGAAGGAGATCAAGATGGTCGACAAGGTTGTGCGAACCGAACGATTAGAACTGGTTGACCGCCACGGTCGCATCCGTGCATTGCTTGCGTGTGACGCAGACTCCGACGCTCCCTCCTGTGCCTTTCTCGATGCCGACGGTCAAACACGGGTGATTGTCGGGATCTCATGGAACGGGATGCCCCAGATCCAGCTTACCGCGCCGGACGGTACGGCCCGCGTTGCACTCGCCGTGCGACCGGAGGGGATGGGTATGGTGGTTCTTATGGACGACCAACAGCGCTCGAAGACGATCACCACCTCCGACGCGTAGGGCCTCTTTCAGAGATCAGCTCCCTGGCCTCATTCCTCTTCGGTGGCGGGGTACAACGACTCGTAGGTGTAGATCCCGGTCCCATGTCCGTCGCTCCACTCCACACGAAATGCGTATCCCCCGACAAGCTTGATAGAGAGAGGTCGCACATCTTCGGGAACCGAGCCGGGGTTCAACAGAGGCTTCCCCGTCATCTCATGCCGGCACTGGGCACAGGGACACGCGAGTCGGAGGTCTCGGGCGGGGAACACGGTTTCGTGGTCGGCCGACCACTGCAGAACTATCTGGCGGTCGTCTCGGTGAATTTCAATGGGGACTGGAATGCGCGACATCGTATCACGTGTTGCGTGTCAGGTTCTGGGTGCTGGGGCTTCGGCCTTGCAAATGTAACCCTCTTCCCGCTTCTCCCCCACCTTGCACGAGGTCGAGGGGAGTGCGTCTTCGCCGTGGATGCTGGCGCCGGCTGAGTTCCTGAGTCCATAATGGAGGAGCCGGTTTACACCGGCCACCCGTTTACTAACCGGAGAATCTCAATGGACGTCCCAAGAGATGAATACGAACGCATCGCGCAGGAGATCGCAAGCGATGAAAGCCCGGTGGGAATTGATGCCAAGAAGACCCACATCATCATCCTGCACAAACTGATGGCGATCGAAGAGCGACTGGCGAAGCTCGAGGAGAAAGTCACTGTCAGGCGTTAGCAGTCCAGGGAGAAGCGACATCGAGTGATTCGCAAGTACGACACGGGCGACCTCGCCGAGTTGTTGGACGTGTGGTATGACGCTGCGCAGATCGCTCATCCTTTCTGGACTCGCGATTTGTTCGAGCAGGAACGGAGGGATATCTCGGAAAAGTTCCTTCCGATTGCGGAGACGTGGGTCTTCGAGAAGGAGGGGCGGGTGGTCGGATTCATTGCATTGTTGGGCAACGAGGTAGGAGGAATTTTTGTCGCTCCAACGCAGCACGGACAGGGGATTGGTCGTGCGCTGATGGATCATGCCAGAGCGTCCCGCGATCACCTCGAGCTTGAGGTGTTTGAGGCAAACGAGATTGGCAGGGCATTTTATGATGCCTACGGCTTCGCCGTCGTCGGCGAGCGACTGGACGAAAAGACAGAGCTGCGGCTGCTGCGGTTGCGGCTCGACTGCTAACAAGTCCGAGAACGGACGCTGCCCCATCCCCCAGGCCCGAAACGGTACTAGAACGGACCGCGGTTCGTCTACTTACGAAGGGCTCAGCGCTGACTTCTCATCGTTGCCAGGCGGCGGCGCGCCATGGCGTGGTCGGGATGACGTTCGAGCCAGGCCTCGAACACGGCCATACCCTGCTCTTGTTCTCCGGAAAACCAGAGCGCGTCACCGAAGCTCTCATTGGGGACGTACTCGTCGGGGAACGTCTCCCGGTTCTTACTGAAGATCTGCATGGCCTGCGACTGGCGATCGGCCCGGTAATACCCCCATCCCAGATTGTCCAGCATCGACCAGGTGACCACGTCTTCCGGCTCCGTGGTGAGGGCTTCCTCGAAGACGCCCAACCCGGCCTCGATTCCTTCCTCGCTCATAGCCTGCCGGATACGAAGCGACACGGTGACAGCGCGTGCGCCGGGCTGATTCGGAAAGACCTCTTCGTTGAGCCCCGAGATGGTGACCGCATCCTCGAACGAGCCCCGCCGTGCCACGGCGCTCGCGATCGAAGGCAGGACAGTGAAGCGAAAATCGTAGGCGTCGGCGCCGAAGTAGCGCTGCCTGAGAGCGCGATAGCGGGTGATGGTACTGTCCACGCCGCCGGCCTCATAACTGGCCATGAGGATATCCGGTAGCGGGCGGGGATCGGTCCGTCCGGCGTGGCAGGTGTAACAGGTCACCTCCAAGTCGGGTGCGACCCGGCCTTCGAGACCTGCTAGCCGAGAGTTTATTTCCTGGACCATGGCCAGCATGACCCGGGCTTTGCGTTTCGTGAGCTTTTCGTCCGAGGCGAAGTCCCAGCTGTTTGCTGGCTGATCCATGTCGCCTACGTGACAGAAGAGACACCCTTCGTTCTGGCGCCGGGGAAGCCCGAGGCCCCGCAGGTTCTCGATCATCACCCGGCTCAGGTCGGAGCGCGAAATGTCTTGAGGTAGAACCTGCAGATTTTGCGGCGGGCCTTGCTGTCCGGAGAGGGTGGCCGCGGAAGCGGCGGTGAGGATCAGGCCGAGAAGACTCGGCGCTACCAAATGCTTCAATTCAATCATGGAGAAAACCTGCCAGAGCTTCGCCTTTTTTACAGAGTCACGCAACGCCTGCCCTTCGCGGCTCTCACCCGCGATAAGGCGCGCGCTAGTCCACCGACCCAACCTCGCTGATCACAGGCCCTTCCTGTCCAGCCACTCGGCGACGTCCGGCGAGAAATCGATCCCCGGCAACACGTGCTCCCCACCCGCATACACTATGAACTCGAGATCAACACCAGCCGCAGCGAGGTCCTCCATCGCCGCGAGGTTCGCCCCCCGCGGTCCAAATGTATCGGCCCCACCTAGGCCCCTTGACAACGTACAAATAAAATTGTACGTTAGTCCAGTATCATGAAACTGACTGCGACCACCCAAGACGTGTTGCTGGTCGACTCACTCCACCAGGCCGCGACGATGCTCAAGCCGCTGCGCGTTTTGCTGCTGCGCGAAATGGCCCAGCCGCGCACGTGCCCCGAGCTCGCGGCCGCATTCGATCTGACAGCTCAGAAGATCTACTACCACGTCAAGACTCTGCAGAAGGCGGGACTCGTTGAACGGTGTGGGGAACGCCTGGTGAACGGTATTAAGGAAGGATTCTACCGCGCCCGCGCTCGGGCTTTCTGGCTCTCGCCGGGGCTGGTGCGGCGGATGGGAGGGGACAAGACAGTCCGCGACCAGGCGAGCCTGCGGGTGTTAGCCGGACACGCTGAAGAGATGATTGAGGACGTCGGCAGACTC
>JAZFQE010000198.1:0-2406 GCA_036444955.1 Gemmatimonadales bacterium | reverse complement strand
TTTACTGGAAGAACGCGCTGGAGCGCGGGAGTCCCGAAATAGCGAGGCAGGGGATGTTTCACGTGAAACACCCGCTTCACCACTAGGCCACGGCTCTCCGCCGCCGCAGAACTTCAAACACGAGATTTTGGAGATCGCTGGGCGATATCCCGGGAATTCGCCCCGCCCGGGCCAGCGATTCCGGGCGTATTTCATCAAGCTTCTGGCGCGCTTCAGTGCTCAGGGACAACAGCTCCGCGTAGGGTAGATCCCGAGGCAGTGAAAAATTCGCGAGTTCGGCGAGCCGGGTGGCTGCTTCGCGCTCCCTCGTGATGTAACCGGCATACTTGAGCTCTATCTCGGCCGAAAACACCACTTCCTCGCTTGCGCTCGAGCTCTCTCCCACCAGCTCCAGCAGCGGCATCAGCGCCACATTAGGACGTTTTACGAGTTCCGCAACTCGTTGTGGTTCTTTAATTTCAGCCTGTCCGGCGGAGCGAAGAATGGCGTTCACATGCTCTGGTTTCACCACGCACGCCCGTGCCTTCGATAGCACACGGTCCATCTCTTTAAAGCGATTCTCGAGAATGTGCCTCTCACCCACATCGAGCATTCCCAACTCTTTAGCCAACGAGCCGAGCCTGGCAAGAGCATTATCTTGGCGGAGTAGCAGCCGAAACTCCGCACGGGAAGTAAACAACCGGTACGGTTCATCCACCCCTCGAGTGACCAAATCGTCCACCAACACTCCGATGTAGCTCGAGTCCCGGGCCAGCACCACCGGTTCCTCGCCTCTGAGTCGTCGAACGGCGTTGATCCCCGCTACCACACCTTGCCCAGCAGCTTCTTCGTAGCCGGTCGTGCCGTTGATCTGACCGGCGAAGAATAGACCTTCGATCGCCTTCACTTCCAGCCACGGAGTGAGTTGGCGCGGCGGGTAATAGTCGTACTCGATCGCGTATCCGCAACGGGTCATCCGCGCCCGTTCGAGTCCCGGTACGGTGTGTAGGAACTCGAGCTGCACACGCTCTGGGAGCGAAGTGGAGAGTCCGTTTACGTAGATCTCGTAAGTATCCAGGCCCTCGGGTTCGAGGAAAATTTGGTGCCGGGGCGCATCCGGAAATTTCACGATCTTGTCTTCTATTGAGGGACAGTAGCGTGGTCCTCTCCCTGAGATCTCACCACCGTAGAGAGCTGACTCCTTAAGGTGTTGGCGAACAACTTCCTTTAACTCCTCCCCTGCCCATGTTATCCAGCACGGGACGCTGTCGGGTTTGTCACACTTCACGAAATGCGAGAAGACGTACTCAAGCTCGTCGCTATCTTGCCGTTCGAGCCGCGAAAAGCTCACCGACCGGCCATCGACGCGTGGCGGTGTGCCGGTCTTGAATCGCGCTACCACGAGCCCGACCGCTTCGAGTTGCTCGGCAAGCTCGACCACCGCCGGGTCCCCAGCCCTACCTGCCGAAATCTTTGTCGCGGTTCCTATGTGGATTCGCCCCCGCAGGAACGTCCCGGCAGTGAGTACGACGCTCCGGCACTCGATCTCGGACCCCCCCACAGTTCGCACACCAGCGACACGGTCTCCGTGTAACGTTAGTGACGCGACAGTGCTCTGAAGGAACTCAATCGCTTGGTGGCGCTCGAGCTCAAAGCGCACCGCTCGTCGGTAAAGCCCCCGGTCGCACTGGGCTCTGGGAGACCACACGGCTGCGCCTTTGGACCGATTGAGCATGCGGAACTGGATCGTCGCCCGATCCGTTGCTCGCCCCATAACACCGCCAAGGGCGTCGACCTCCCTTGCTACCGTGCCCTTCGCGATGCCACCGATGGCGGGGTTGCAGGACATCTGTCCGATAGTTTCAAGGCTCGATGTCACAAGCAGCACGCGGGCCCCCATGCGTGCGGCGGCGGTGGCTGCCTCCGAACCAGCGTGGCCCCCGCCGACCACTACTACGTCATACTGGTCTGTCATAAGAGTCTGATTCTAAGTCGTTCTGACCCAGTTGATAAGCTCCCGCATGCGCAGACGTCTTCCCTGGGCCAGAACGCTTACACGGTAAATCCGTCCGGCCAACCAGGCCGCCAGAATCACAGCGGTCCCCGTAACCAAAATGGATACGGCTACCTGTGAAGTCTCAACGGACTCGAGTACTATCCGAACCGGCATCATCATCGGAGCCGAAAAGGGAATTATGGAAAGCCCTGTGGCGAGGCTGCTGTGCGGATCGCTAACGACAGCGGGGAGGAGAAGCGGCGGCACCATCAAGATCACGACAACAGGTAGTTGAGCTTGGCGAGCGTCGGACTCCGAGTTCGAAATGGCTGCGACCGCTGCGAACAAACCGGCGTAGAGAAAGTATCCGAGTAAGAAGTAGACGACGAAAAGTAGCTCCGTGCCCAGTGACAACCCCGCAAGCGACAAGC
>JAZFQE010000197.1:0-23065 GCA_036444955.1 Gemmatimonadales bacterium | reverse complement strand
TCCCTTACCGCTAGGCAAGATCGATTCGGAAGGCGAACAACACGGTAGCCTCATCGATTCCGAGATGCGCCATAGACAGAGATACGTCGACCTCGCTGTGCATCCCGAGGTACGGAACGTGTTCAGGACGCGAGCGAGAGCGATAGCATGCACGAGGGAGTTCCTGGACCAACGGGGATTTCTGGAAGTCGAGACGCCAATCTTGCAGCCGCTGTACGGTGGGGCGATGGCGAACCCGTTCACGACCTATCAAGACACGCTTGGTTCCAAACTCTACCTGCGCATCGCAACGGAGCTCTATCTCAAGCGGCTTATCGTAGGCGGCATCGAGAAAGTCTACGAGATAGGCAAGGATTTTCGTAACGAAGGAATCGACCGATTTCACAACCCCGAGTTCACCATGCTGGAGTTCTACGAGGCCTACGCCGACTACCGTAACATGATGGACATAACGGAGGACCTCGTCGTTGCGATCACCGAGGCAACCTGTGGCTCGCGCGTCATAGAGCGTTTTGGAAAGACCTTTGACTTCAACACTCCTTGGAGGCGTGCAAGTTTTACGGAGTTGGTGAGCCAGCATGCGGGCATAGACATCCACGGCTCTGATCCGCAAGAAATGTGCAAAGCCCTTATCGAAGAGGGACATGATACCGAACAAGTGCACGCAATGCCTCCCACGAAACTGATTGACGAGGTTTTCAAGATCTTCGTCGAGCCTAAGCTCGTGCAGCCGACATTCGTACTCGACTACCCGATCGAGCTGTCGCCGCTCGCCAAACCGAAGCGCGGCGACGGGCGGCTAGCTGAACGATTCGAACTGTTCGTGCATGGCAAGGAGTTGGCAAACGCATTCAGTGAGCTCAACGATCCTGAAGACCAACGCCGGCGATTCGAAGCCCAAGCCGCGGCACGCGCAGCAGGGGATACCCAGGCACAACAGATGGACGAGGACTACATCCGTGCACTCGAATACGGAATGCCGCCCACGGGAGGCTGCGGATTAGGTATCGATAGACTGGTAATGCTCCTCACCGAACAGAACACAATACGGGATGTAATACTATTTCCGCTGTTGAGGTCCGACGGTTGATAAGGCTCGAACTAAAGATTGCAACCCGATATCTCCGAAGCCGGCGCTCGTCTCGCTTGTTCTCATTGATCACGCTGATAGCCGGCGGCGGCGTGACTGTTGGAGTCATGGCACTGGTCGTGGTTACCGGTGTCATGACAGGTCTGCAGAACGATCTGCGCGAGAAGATTCTCGTCGCCAGCCCGCACGTTAGAATTTTGACATACGGCGAAGGGCTACGGTTGGACGGCTGGCGGAACGTCGTTGACACGCTCCGGGCCAACCCGGACGTAATCGCAGCGGCTCCGTTTGTGCTCAGCCAGGGGCTCATCTCCGCTGGACACGACTACAGCGAAGGGGCATTCGTCGTTGGTATCTACCCCGATACCGGAACCGCATCAGTCACTGATCTGCCGAGACACTTCATAAGCGGAGATCTAAATTTTGCGACTACGGGCGCGGGCGTTGATGGTGGCATTGTGCTGGGAAAAGGCCTCTCGCAACGGCTTTCAGCGTTTCCCGGGGACAGGGTGACAGTCATTTCTCCCGCTGGCTCGAAATTCAACTCTGCAGTAGGAGCTTTCGTACCCAGGTACTGGTCGTTCGAGGTATCGGGGCTGTTCGAGACCGGCATGTATGAGTACGACAACTCGTACGCGGTACTTCCGTTTTCACTGGCGCAAGAATTCGCCGGCCTAGAAGGCGCCGCCAGCGGTGTTGAAGTGCGCGTGACAGATCCGTGGATTGCTGGTCAGATGGGAAGGCGCTTCGAGGAGGACTTGGGGTACCCTTACCGTGCAGTCGATTGGCGGGAGCAGAACGCCTCGCTCTTTTCCGCACTCCAGCTTGAAAAGCTCGCGATGGGACTAATACTGCTACTCATAGTGATAGTGGCGGCCTTCAACATCGTGAGTACTTTGACGATGACCGTCACTGATAAGACGCGTGAGATCGGGATTCTGAGAGCGATGGGGATGTCGGCGAGGTCAGTCCGACGAATCTTTAGACTCCAGGGAGCGGCTATAGGTATCGTGGGCACCGTGCTCGGTGCCGGCCTCGGCCTGCTGTTGGCCTGGTTGCTGGACGAGAAGCGCCTGATCGAACTGGATCCGTCGCTCTACTTCATTGATCATCTTCCGGTAACCATCCACTCTCTCGACGTCCTTGTCATAATCACCGCCAGCGTGACTGTGGCGATACTAGCTACATTCTATCCCTCCAGGCGAGCCGCGATGCTCAATCCGGTGGAGGCAATTCGTTACGAATGACGGCCGTGCTCGAGGCCCGAGCGGTCAGGAAAGTTTTTAGAAGCGGGGATGGATCGCTCCTCGAGGTGCTCAACCACGTTGATCTGAAGGTGCTGCGCGGAGAGGTTGTGGCTGTTGTGGGAGCCAGCGGCGCCGGTAAGAGTACGTTATTACATCTGCTGGGAATACTGGACGAGCCTAGTGGCGGGGAAATATTCCTCGAAGGCACACCGTACTCGACACTTGATGAGCCGGGGCGATGTCAACTCCGCAATAAGGCGATCGGTTTTGCGTTTCAATTCCATCATCTGCTGCGGGAATTCACGGCTCTTGAAAACGTGATGATGCCACTGTTGGTGGGGGGAGTTGAGAATGGAGAGGCACGAAGCCGAGCGGAGGAGATGCTCGCCAACGTTGGACTGGCGGGTCGCATGACACATCGCCCGCCCGAACTCTCCGGCGGAGAGCAGCAGCGCTGCGCGATTGCGCGGTCCCTGGTTCACGATCCTAGACTTCTGCTGGCCGACGAACCAACAGGAAACCTAGATTATGGCAACAGCGTTGAGATGGGCAACCTCTTCTTCGGTCTAGCGCGTGAGTTGGAAACGTCGGTTATTTTGGTAACCCACAACCGTAGCCTGGCAGAGCAGGCCGACCGCGTCCTGGTATTGGCCAACGGGAGGCTCTGCCCCGCAAACTCCAGTGAAATGGTTCAGTAATGGACTGCGAGAACTGTCACCAGCGGCTGGCTCAGATACACCTCACACAAATCGTGAACGATTCTGTGAACACGTTACACTTGTGTGAAGAATGTGCCGCGGAGAAGGGTGTTCAGACGGGCGCGGGTGTGGTGAAGTTTCCGCTGGGAGATTTCATCGCGTCAATGGGTAAAGGAGCGGCGAGCGCGCTGCCCGCGGATGCCGACGTCGGGCACTGTGAGTCTTGCGAGTCGACGCTACAGGATTTCAGAGAAGCGGGTCGGCTCGGATGTCCCGCCTGCTACGAATCGTTTAGCAACCAGCTCAAGGATCTCTTGAGGAAGCTCCACGGGTCTAACCAACATGTCGGAGAAATTTACAGATTTGATTCCGACGAACCAGGTAACGGGGACCAGATTATCGAATTGCGAAAGCAGCTCCAGAGGGCGATCGAAGCCGAGAACTTCGAATTGGCTGCCGAACTGCGAGATCGAATCCGTGTAATGGAGTGATGATAGACTTCTCTCTCCTACCAGATGGCGGAATCTCTTGGCTGGACGGAAGTGGCCCTGTCAGCCACATAGTTCTCTCCACGCGCACACGCCTCGCGCGCAATCTACGTGACTGCGTTTTCTCCATCCGGACAACGGAAAGGGACCGGAGACAAATTCTCGACTCGGTGCTCAAAGTGAGTCTCGAGGTCCCCCAACTTTCCTCGGGTGCGTCTTATGAGATTGACAACCTCGACCAGCTGGACCGACAGATTCTCCACGAGCGCCATCTTGTTTCCAAAGAGCTTGCCGTTCTGGAAAGCATGGACCGGCCACCTAGGCACGGAGCTTTGATCACAAACGGCGATGTCGGTGTAATGGTGAATGAGGAAGATCATCTCCGTTTGCAGGTGTTGAAGTCTGGATTCGACCTGTCACGGGCTTACGCCGAGATCGAGCGATTAGATACAGATATGGGTCGCCGCCTAGCGTTCGCGTTCCACCCGCAGTTCGGTTACTTGACCTCTTGCCCCACGAATGCCGGAACTGGTCTCCGGGCGTCTGTACTGGTTCATCTCCCAGGGCTCGTGCTTACAAAGGAGATAGCGAAGGTTCTTCAGGGATTATCTCAGGTCGGCCTGACCTTCCGGGGTCTATACGGTGAGGGGAGCGAGGTGGTTGGCAACTTCTTCCAGCTTTCCAATCAGACCACGCTGGGGAAGTCGGAGGAGGAATTACTCGATCAATTGGGTAAGATAGTACAGCAGGTCGTCGAATACGAGGAAGAAGCTCGGAGGATTCTGCAGCGCGACGCTCCGATAGTTATGGCCGACAAGGTCTGGCGGGCATATGGATTGCTCCGATACGCCCGAAGTCTGTCGTTCGATGAGACAATGAACTTACTTAGCGGTGTCAGGCTGGGAGTGGGACTGAGTCTCATCGAGGGGGTGAGTATCTACACGCTTAACAAACTGCTAATTTTCACTCAGCCGGGCCACCTCGTCCTCGCGGAAGGCCGGGAGCTAGCAGACGGGGACCTGAGTTACGTGAGAGCCGACTACGTGCGGGCGGCACTCGAAGTCGACGCTGCCTGAAACATGGGCGAACATCGTCCATCTAACCAGAGTATCTAAAGATGAACGGCTACAATTTCACTGACCGCGTTCGAAAGGTGCTGCAGATGGCACGCGAGGAGGCATCTCGCTTGCAGCACGAGTATGTGGGGACTGAGCACATCCTCCTGGGGTTGATACGCGAAGGGGAAGGGGTGGCCGCGGCAGTGCTCACAAACCTCAACGTCGACCTCGACGACGTCCAGGAGAAAATCGAGGAGACAGTCAAGAAAGGCAAGGCGCCAGCGCCGGATGGTCCGGATCTCCCGTACACAACGCGTGCCAAGAAGGTGCTCGAGCTCGCAATGAGCGAGGCCAGAGAACTGAACCACTCCTATGTCGGAACGGAACACCTGTTGCTCGGCCTCCTGCGTGAGGAGAAGGGGATTGCGGCTCAAGTGCTGAGCGATGCCGGAGTCAGCCTGGAGCAGGCGCGCGCGGAAACGCTGCGACTTCTCGGCAGCGAGATGCCTGCGGGCTCTTCAAAGGGCGGCCCGGCACTGGGCGGGCAGCGTTCCGACAAGAAGTCCAAGACCCCAGCACTCGATCACTTTTGCCGGGATCTTACGCAACTTGCCGCCGAAGGAGAGCTCGACCCGACGATCGGGCGCCACCAGGAGATCGAGCGTGTTATCGAGGTACTGTCCCGCCGCAAGAAGAACAACCCGGTGCTAATCGGCGAGGCCGGAGTAGGGAAGACGGCAATTGTCGAGGGCCTCGCTCAGCTCATAGCTTCCGGGAATTGCCCCGAGGCGCTGCAAAACCACCGGGTCCTGGCCCTCGACATGGCAGCTGTAATCGCCGGCACGAAGTATCGGGGCCAGTTCGAAGAGCGGCTCAAGGCTGTGATGAACGAGATCGCCCAGAATCGGAACATCGTTCTGTTCATCGATGAGCTTCACACTCTCGTCGGAGCGGGTGCTGCCGAGGGAGCTATTGATGCGTCCAACATGCTCAAGCCTGCGCTCGCGCGGGGTGAGCTCCAGTGCGTCGGGGCATCGACGCTGAACGAATACCGAAAATACATAGAGAAGGATGGTGCCCTGGAAAGGCGTTTCCAGACCGTCATTGTAGAGCCACCCACAGTCGAAGAAACCATCGAGATTCTCAAAGGCCTGAGGCAACGCTACGAGGACCACCACAAGATCATCATTCCGGACGTCACTCTGGAAGTGGCGACCAAGCTCTCGGAACGATACATCACCGACCGCTTCCTGCCCGATAAGGCCATAGACGTGATAGACGAGGCCGGTGCCAGGGCGCGCCTAGCATCTCAAGTACCCCCGGCCAAGGTCTCAGATCTCAAGGAGAGCCTAGAAGCCCTCAACCGCGACAAGGAGGAGGCGGTACGCGACCAGAATTTCGAGAAGGCCGCTTCGTTGCGTGACGAAGAGAGAGAGCTTCAGGCCGAAATCAGGCGCCAGCGTGAGGAGTGGGAGAAGGAACGTCAGACGCATCGGCCGACCATAGGAGAAGAAGAGGTTGCGTTCATCGTATCACGGTGGACCGGCATTCCAGTTACGCGCCTGCAAGAGGCCGAGACCCAACGACTGCTTAGGATGGAGGAGGAGATTCACAAAACTGTCGTCGGGCAAGAGCAGGCGATTGAAGCGATCGCACGGGCCATCCGCCGCTCAAGGGCAGGGCTCAAAGACCCACGTCGTCCGATCGGCAGCTTCGTCTTCTGCGGACCCACCGGCGTTGGCAAGACAGAGCTGGCAAGAGCGCTTGCCAGGTTCCTCTTTGCTGATGAAAAATCGCTGGTGCGGGTCGACATGTCCGAATACATGGAAAAGTTCAGCGTCAGCAGACTCATCGGCGCTCCGCCCGGATACGTGGGCTATGAGGATTCAGGCTCCTTGACCAAGGCCGTCCGCAGAAAGCCGTACTCGGTCGTGCTGCTCGACGAGATCGAGAAGGCCCATCCGGATGTCTTCAATATCCGCCTACAGGTTCTCGATGAAGGGCACCTCACCGACAACTACGGCAGAGTCATTGATTTCAAGAACACAGTTGTAATAATGACCTCGAACGTGGGAGCGAGAGACATTACGAAAAATAAGCAGCTGGGCTTCGGCCAGTCCGACTCCGTAATGTCCTTCGAAAAGATGTCAGAGAAGGTGAAGGACGAAATCGATAGGGTTTTCAATCCAGAATTTCTCAATCGGCTCGACGAAGTCATCGTCTTCCATCCGCTCTCGCGTGAACACATCACCGACATCGTAAGCATTCTCTTTGGGCAGCTGCAGGCGAGAATATCTGAGGAGGGACTTACGCTCGTAAGAACCGACGCCGCAACCGAATTCCTCGTGGATCACGGATATGACGAGAACTTTGGCGCCCGGCCGCTCAAGCGAGCAATTCAACGGTATCTGGAGGATCCGTTCTCGGAAAGAATACTGGAGGGTGAATTCAATCCCGGTGACCAGATTGAGGTCGACGTCAGTTCCGACGGCGAGGGTCTGGTGTTCAGCGCCATGGCGAGTTCAAAAGTAGATAAAAGCGCAGAATAGAGGTGTATCAGCGCCTGATCCTGGCATCCCTGCTTCCTGCAGCGATTACGGCTTCGGCGGGCGCAGTCGCTGCCCAGGCGGATAGACCCGTGATTGATAGTCTTGCGGTGATCGGGAACAATCGCGTTGAGACATCCCGGGTCATCGCGCAGGCCGGGATACCCACGGGCCGAGCTATCGGATTCCGAGATGTGCAGCGTGCTATAGTCGCACTCTACGCACTCGGCGAATTCCAGGACATCAGCATTCATTCAGGGCGGCTGGACGGGCATGAAGTCTTGCTCATCGACCTGGTTGAGCGCCCGCTTCTGACTGGCTGGTCGGTGAGCGGCGTCGAGAGGCTTGCGGAGCGATCTGTACGCGGACGTGTGACGCTTGCTTCCGGTCGCGCCTATAACCCGGCGGTAGCAAACGAGTCAAGAGCCCGGATCGACTCGCTGTACCGGAAAGAGGGCTACTATCGATCTGCCGTTGAACTTGTCGAGCTACCTGAACAGGACGGAACGATTCAGGTCGAATTCGCCGTGAACGAAGGTAGCCGCGTCGCCATAAGCCAGGTCATAATCGAAGGCAACGAGCATTTCACAGACGAGCAGATCGCGGGCGCGATGACCACCAGGTCGGAAGGATTCCTGTGGTTCAAGAAGGGAGAGTACGACGAGGACGAGTTGGAGATCGACCTTCGAGAAAAGCTCCCGGCGTTTTATGCGAGTCACGGATACGTCGATTTCCAGGCCCAGGGCGACTCGCTCGTCGTGAATGAATCCACTGGCAAGGGCACGCTCATCGTTCGGGTGAACGAGGGCGAGCAATACAGGATTGGTACTTTTGAGGTCGTAGGAAATCGTCAATACTCCACTGAACAGATCGAGCGCTTCTATCCTTTCGGTTCCCGGGCAACGGGTTTTCTGGGCCTCGGGGGCGCAGCCGAAGGCAGGCCGGTCTTCGACCGGGCCGAGTGGGACGCAGCCACTCAGGAAGTCGGCAGTCTGTACCGCAACACAGGCTACTTGCGATCGCAGGTAATACCGTTGGCGTTGAGGCGCGTCGCCGAGGATGGGAGCAGACTGGTCGATCTGAGGTGGCAGATTTTCGAAGGTGCCCCGTCAGTGGTAAATCAGATCAACATCGTCGGAAATACGGTTACGCACGAGGACGTCATCCGGCGAGCTATCGTAATGGTCCCGGGTGACGTGTATCGCGAGGACGCACTGATCCGTTCCTACCAGAACATCTCGAATCTAAACTTCTTCAACCAGCCTCTCGCACTGCCGCAGATGGAGCCAGCCACCCAGGAGGGTGACCTGGTAGATGTCACGTTCCAGGTGGAGGAGAGGAGCACAGGAAACATCAACTTCGGAGCGTCGGTGGGACAGGGGACCGGCGTGGGCGGCTTTATCGGATTACAACAGCCGAATTTGTTCGGTCGCGGCAAGACCGTTTCGTTCCAGTGGCAGTTTGGGCGGAACGTAAGCGACTTCAATATTTCCTACACGGATCCTGCTATCAAAGGCGGCCTCTTGTCAGGCTCGATGAGTCTGCACAACACTCGACTACGATACACTGTTGGCGACCTCGGGCGGATCCGCACAAGGGGAGGCCGGATTCAGATAGGGTTCCCCTTCCTGGGCTCTCGCTTCACGCGGATCTTTGTGAACTACACGCTCGAGCAAAGCAACTTCGACTCCGATATACGTTCTCCACAGTTCAACTGTACGGACTGCGTCCTATCGAGCCTGGGCGTCATGCTCGCTAGGGATACGCGCATAGATCTACCCTTTGCCACTGGTGGTGCGCTGCACCAATTTGGGATTGGGCAGACCGGCGGTCCGCTGGGCGGCTCGGGAAACTTCCGGCGCGCAACATTTGAGGGACGCTGGTATGCCCCGCTTGGCCAGCTAGGTGGAGCGGACCCGACTAGCAGCCCCATAAAGTTCGTGCTCGGATTTACGTCGAAAACCGGCTTCGTCTGGGGCGACGCAGGACCTCACTTCCGGCAGCTTTTCTCGATGGGAGGCACCCAGTTCGGCATACCGCTCCGCGGCTATGACGAGTTCTCAATTACGCCACAGGGTTTCGACGCAACGGCGGGGGGCTTCCAGGCGAACAACCTTGATTCGTTCGGGGCGGCCTATTTTGCTATGACGGGAGAGATAGGTATCCGATTCAGTCAATCAATATATCTCAGCACCTTTCTCGACGCGGGCAATGTCTGGTCGACGCCCGCTCGGTTCAACCCGACGAAACTCTTCCGGGGATCAGGTGTTGGCGTTAGCATCCTTTCGCCGCTCGGCCCCATCGGTGTCGATTACGCCTATGCGTTCGATAGATTGGACATTGCTGGCAACAGGGCACCGGGGTGGAAGTTCCACTTCCGACTCGGGAACTTCTTCTAACTCAAGAAACTTGTTCGATTAGAGATTAGGCATATGCAATTACAAAAAAACGTAGCTCGCTGGGCAGCAGGTGTTCCTCTCTTGCTTGTAATCGGATTGGCCGTTCCGGGACTAGACCTTCTGGAACCAGCCCAGAACGCGCCCACTGTGGCGTGGGTGAACACTACCCAGATCATGCAACAAGCGCCCGGGTATACGCAGGCCGAATCGACTTTCGCCGGCGAAATGCAGAGCTATCAGAATGAGGTTCAGCGAATGCAGACCGAGCTGGACTCGCTGATCAGTGAATTCGATCGGACGTCTCTAGTGCTCAGTCCATCAGCGCGCGAGGAGCGCGAGCAGGAGCTGCGCCGGTTACAGCAGACGAACACGCAGAGGGCACAGCAACTGCAGCTTCAGGCACAGCGCCGCGAGCGCGAACTCGTTGGTCCTATTGAGGAAAGAGTAAGCAGTGTCATCGAGGGCCTCAGGGCGGAGCGGAACATCGGGATAGTTTTCGACGTGTCTTCGCCAGGATCGTCCGTGGTCGCGGCAGATCGAGTACTGGACCTGACAGCCACGGTGATTCAGCGGCTCCGTAGCCAGCAGTAAGGTACGGCTGTGACTCGGCCGATACCGCTAACCACCGGCCAAATCGCGGACCTCGTCGGTGGGCAGCTTGTCGGTTCGTCAAACCGCGAGGTGAACGGCGTAGCACCGCTTGGGACGGCCAAACCCAGCGATCTCTCGTTTCTCGCATCACGCAAATATCTAAAACAGTTTGAGCAATCCCTCGCGGGGTCCGTGCTACTGAGTTTGCAGTTCCAAGACCTCCGCACGGGTCCCGAAAACCGGATTGTCGTGGAAGACCCCCAACGAGCTCTGATAGCCGTCCTGGAAACGATGTATCCCCCGGCAGAGCACCGATGGGGAATTGCCGCGTCTGCTTCCATCGGCCGTCGCGTGAGCTGGAAGGGTCGCATAGCAGTCGGTCAGAACACGGTCATCCGGATGGACGTGCATTTCGGCGAAAACTGTGTGCTCGGCGATAATGTGGTAGTGGGCGCCGGTACGCGGTTTGGTGACTGGTGCCGCATCGACGACAATGCGAGCGTTCACGAAGATTGTTTGCTGGGGGATCGGGTCCGGATCAAATCGGGTGCCCGGATCGGCACCGCCGGCTTTGGGTTCGCCGATGACGGCGCCCAACGCCGAAGAATCCCCCACATAGGACGTTGCGTTATCAAGGACGACGTGGAGATTGGAGCCAACACAACCGTCGACCGCGGCACCGTCGGCGACACCGTCGTGGGGACAGGAACGAAGATCGACAACCTGGTGCAGATAGCCCATAACGTCAGAGTCGGGTCCGGCTGCATTATCCTGGCGCAGGTGGGAATCGCAGGTAGCACCGAAATTGGTGATGAAGTGGTACTGGCCGGCCAAGCCGGGTTGTCCGGGCACCTTGCCATCGGAGATGGTGCCCGCGTCGCCGCCCAAAGCGGAGTAATAGGCAACATCCCTCCCGGCGCCACAGTATCCGGTTATCCCGCACGTAATCATCGAGAGGTGCTACGGCAGACCGCAACACTCACCCGCCTAGTACCCATTGTGAACGAGATCGAGTCGCTTGCCCGATCCGTCATAGATGCCTAGGCGATCAATTTCTAGGTGTACAACGTTGGCAGGAACGGGACTTCACACGGGAATAGACTGTGAAGTCAGGTTCTCGCCGGCAGAGAGCGGCGCCCGGATCAAGTTCCGGCGCGTAGATCTGCCAGGCACTCCCGATGTTCTGGCGATGGTGGAAAACGTTGTCGCTACAGATTACCGCACGCAGCTTGGCGTAGGAGAAGCCGGGATCGAAACCACAGAGCACGCTTTGGCGGCAGTCGCGGCACTCGAAATAGATGATCTCTTGATCGAAGTTGCCGGACCAGAACTACCGATATTCGACGGCAGCGCGAGGCCATACTTTGACGCGCTTCACCGCGCAGGATTGAAGCAGACCCCTGGTGACGTGTCGCAGGTTGAGGTGTTGGACGTCTTTTCAGTGAGCGTGGGAGATGCTAGTTACGAGGTGAGACCTGCAGATACAGGGCGGATATCGGTATCTATAGAATGGGATCATCCAGCAATTGGGGTGCAGTCTCGATCTTTTGACCTCTCGACGAGTACGTTTGAAAAAGAATTAGCTGACGCCCGTACGTTCGGGTTCCTCAGCGAGGCTGCAGATCTGATACAGCTCGGCTTGATCAAAGGAGCGAACTTCGACAACGTCGTAGTACTGACGGAATCCGGTGTCAAAGGTACAAAACTTCGCTGGCCAGATGAGTTCGTCAGACACAAAGCCACGGACTTGATGGGTGATCTCTGTCTTCTGGGAAGCAGATTGCGAGGAGAAATCTCCGCTCATCGTCCCAGTCACCTGGGAAATATTGCTCTCGTTCGTGCGCTGAAACAACAAATAATTGACTATGGAATCTCATCTCGTTGACGTTCACGGAATAATGGCGGTCTTGCCACACCGCTATCCGATGCTCTTGGTCGATCGGATAATCGAAATGGAACCAGGCAAACGGATAGTCGGAATAAAGAATGTCACGATCAACGAGCCCTTCTTCCAAGGTCACTTTCCGGGACACCCTGTCATGCCTGGCGTACTGGTGGTCGAGGCCATGGCACAGGCGGGCGGCATGCTGCTGATGGATCAAGTCAAAGATCCGGAAAATAAGGTCGTCTATTTCATGTCACTGGATAAAGTCAAATTCCGCCAACCCGTCACACCCGGGGACCAGCTGAGACTGGAACTGGAGATGCTCCAGTTCAGAGGTAAGACATGCCGGATGAGAGGCCAGGCCCTAGTTGATGGTAAGGTGGTTGCCGAAGCCGAAATGATGGCGCGCATCATAGACAGATGAGTTCCCTCCACCCTACCGCAATTGTCGACGAAAGCGCGACGATTGAGCCCGAGGTTTGCATCGGACCTTTCGCGATAATAGGACCTAGCGTGCGAGTAGGGAGAGGGACCGAGATCTGTGCGAGGGCCACAGTAGAGCGAAACGCTAACATCGGCAGTGGATGCTACATAGGCTCCGGAGCCATCATTGGAGGTGACCCGCAGGATCTGAAATTCTCCGGCGAAGCCACGTGGGTTGATATCGGGGATAACACCAGAATCAGGGAGTACGTCACCGTCAATCGTGGAACCGCAGCATCTGAGAGAACGGTCGTCGGTTCCGGGTGCTTGCTGATGTCGTACGTACACGTCGGACACGACTGCCGAATTGGCGATGACGTTGTCCTCGCGAATGGAGTTGAGTTAGGAGGACACGTGTTTATCAGTGACAGTGTGGTCGTCGGAGGATCGACATCTATTCACCAATTCGTACGGGTGGGAGAGCGAGCTTTCATCGGCGGAAGATCAAGCGTGCCGCGTGACATCCCCCCATACATCAAGGCTGCCGGCGACCCTCTGAAACTCTACGGCACCAATACCCTCGGACTCCGGAGAGCCGGAGTTAGCTCCGAAACCCGGCTTGCTCTGAAGCGCGCTTACCGGCTCATCTTCAATTCTGAGCTTCCTCTCTCCCAGGCGCTAACGAAGCTTAAGGAAAGCAACTGCACCGTCCCAGAGGTCCATCAGCTGCTCGAGTTCGTAACGAGCTCCGAGCGCGGCGTCAGTCGCTGAAGAGTCACCGCCTTCCCACTAGCTCGTGAAGAGGGTCCTTCTCGTTGCCGGGGAGCCTTCCGCTGATAGTTATGGTGCTGAGGTTGTCCGCAATCTGAAGAAATTAATCCCTGAGATCAGCATCGAGGGTATCGGCGGCGATCGGCTGACTGCTGAAGGGATGCACATTCTGCAACACATGGATTCCCTGTCCGTCATGGGCCTAGCCGAGGCGATCACTAGCGCTCCCGCACACTTCCACGCCCTCAGAAGAATTAGGCGCAACCTAGCAGGAAGTCGCTACGACCTGGCGCTGCTGATAGACTACCCTGGTTTCAACCTGAAGGTCGCCAAAGCTGCAGCCGCATCACAGATACCCGTCCTGTATTATGTCGCACCGCAGCTGTGGGCTTGGAACGAGCAACGTTCGAAAAATCTGAAGCGAGACGTTACAATCTTGGCGGTAGTGCTGCCCTTTGAGCAGCCTTACTTTGAGCGGCTCGGCGTAACGGCGAAATTTGTTGGTCACCCGCTGCTCGATGTGCCAGCACCACCCGCTCAAGCTTCTGCACGCCATGCTCTGGGTATCGCCGAACAGGGACCCGTGCTGGCGCTCTTCCCCGGTAGCCGGAGGTTCGAGATCGAGCGTCTGTGGGGTCCGTTCAAGGACGCCGCGCTTCGGTTAAGGCACCGCATCCCAGACCTGGCGGTCGTAGTTGCGACGCTGGGCAACTTCCGCCTTCCGGTTGATGACTTTGTCTGGTTGAGGGACGACCCATCATTGGTTCTAGCAGCGGCTGATGCAGCGATATGCAAGTCGGGAACATCGGTACTGCAATGCGCTCTAACAGACACACCAATGGTTGTGGCCTACAAGTTTCATCCCCTGAGTTACTTTTTCGCTCGGCGATTGGTCAGGATAGATCGGATTGCACTGGTGAACTTGATCTTAGAGGATAGTATCGTGCCGGAGCTCATTCAGGATGCAGTCGACGGGGCCGCGCTGGCGAACGCGACGCTGCCGTTACTCGACCCAGACCATGAGGCGGCGGCGAAACAGCGCCGTGCCTTCACGGAACTAAAGCAGTTACTCGGCCGACCCGGAGCTGGCCTCCGGGTTGCCGAGCTAGCCGCGCACCTCCTCGGGTGAGCTACATGCACCGCCGTCTGGCCCGCATGGCGGTACAGCTCCTCGCTGCGACGTGGAGGGTGGAGATCGAGGGTGAGAAAAACTACCTTCTACTCCGCGAGCGGGGAGACTCGATGGTCTTCGCAACCTGGCATTCGACGCTGCTTCCGGTAATCTGGAGCCACAAGATTGACCGGACGGCACTCCTTGTCAGCTCCCACAGGGACGGTGGCTACCTCGCTGACGCAGCCGAGTATTTGGGCTATCGGACTATCAGAGGTTCGTCCACAAGGCACGGCGTAGCCGGCTTGGTTGAACTTCTCCAACAGTTGAAGACGGGAGGTGAGGTAGGAATCACCCCTGACGGTCCACGCGGCCCGGCGCGCGTCGTGAAACCGGGAGGTGTCTTTGCGGCTCAGAAGACTGGAGCTTCGGTCGTTCCGGTGGGAGCCGAGGTTTCCACATTCTGGAAAATCAAGTCGTGGGACGTCTTTCTCGTTCCGCTGCCGTTTGCGCGCGTACGGGTAGTCTACGGCACCCCGTTCAAAGTGGATGATGGGCCGGAAGGATTGCTGAGAGGTGTGCGCAAGCTTCAGCCACGGCTCGACGCCTTATCCGCGGCACCCGCATGCTGACCCCCGCGTGGCTGTGGTACGGCGCGTCGCGCGGAGCGAGCCTCGCTCGCTTGGCCCTTTCACCAGCAGCCCTCGGATTTCAGCTCGCAGTATCGGCCCGAGCGGCTGCCTATTCACATGGAATCCTACCCGTTCGATCCCTTCCTCTGCCGTCGATCGCCGTTGGCAACATCGACGTGGGCGGCTCCGGTAAGACGCCGATAGCTAATCACCTAGCTCAGATCTTGGTAAAATGGGATCTAGCGCCGGCCATTCTTCTGAGGAACTACTGCGGAGACGAAGCCGAGTTACATCGGTCGCTGTCACCCCAGGTGACCGTCGTCGCGGACCCCGATCGCGTCCGCGGTGCGTTTACCGCGGAGGAGCAGGGTGCCAACGTTCTAGTCTTGGATGATGGTTTTCAGAGATTGAACCTGCGTGTGGATCTCAACATCGCCTTGGTCGCTGCCGAATCGATGCGAAGCAGCAGCTGGGTGCTGCCTGCTGGTCCGTGGCGGGAGGGATGGCGAGCCCTGGGGCGAGCGGATCTGATCGTCGTAACGCGGAGGTCTGAGAAATCATCAAACGCGGCGAGCATAGCGGAGTCTCTAGCCACGGAAGCCCATCGCCCCACTGCGGTAGTGCACCTTTATATCTCGTCCTTCTCGCCTCTTACTAGCCAACAAGGAATGCCTCCAACGACCGTCGCCGGAAAGAAAATTCTCGCGGTGGCCGGTGTGGCGCGCCCGGACCTTTGCGCGGAACAACTGACGGCTCTTGGCGCTCGAGTCACTCTGCTGCCGCTGCCGGATCACTATTCTTACTCCCGCAGTTCGGTCGAGGACATAGTACATAAGAGTGCAGGAGTTGATTACGTTGTAGTCACGGCGAAGGACGCGGTTAAGTTACGGGATTACTGGCCCACCGAGGTTCCGGATCCTTTGGTTGCCAATCTGGGAGTAAGGTGGGAGGCAGGGAAGCGGTTGTTGCTTGCAATGATGCGCACACGAATCGAGTCGCTGGTTACCAGCCCGGGCGCTGACCAAGGCAGGAACTAGACTGACGCAGGCGGCGCCACGCCAAGGTTCAAGAACTGCGCGGTATGTATGCGTGATGCACAATCTGGTTGTAGTTGTCGGAAAATCGTCGCGGTACGGAACTTCTTATTCCCACTACGTTAGCTGGAGTCGGCAGCATGCCGACGTTGAGCTGATCAAGGCACCTCACGAATGACCCTACCTCATGAAATTGCTCCTGTCGCATCTCTTAGATCAGCGTTACCGAGCGTTCAGAATCCGGAGATGTGAACTCTACCACATGGGACCGTAAATGCTGTCTCCTGAAACTAGGAGCGCGCTACTGAGCCACGCCACCGAACACCTCCTGTGCCACTTGAGGGACGAGCCCACCCCCGAGCCACCACACGGTGGGGAGTTCAACATCCAAGCTCCGGTCTTCGTAACGCTGAGAAGTCGTGGCGAGCTCAGAGGTTGTATCGGCAATCTGAATCCGACGATGCCGCTGGGCGAATGCGTCGGAAAAACCGCGATCGAATCTGCGACGAGCGACCCTCGATTTCCGCCCGTTAAACTCGGCGAAATTGAATCTCTGTCACTTGAAATTTCGGTTCTCACTGAGCGCACTCGGACCCAGCGCGACGAAATAGTAGTCGGTAAACACGGTGTGTGCATCGAGAGCGTGGGGCGGAGGGCCTTACTCCTTCCGCAGGTAGCCACTGAATACGGACTCACCGTCGAGCAGTTTCTGGCGATGGTGTGCCGAAAAGCTGGTTTGCCCAACTCGGCCTGGACGAGGCCGGACGTGCTGTTAGAGACGTTCGAAGCGGAGGTGTTCAGCGTTGACCACGTGGTATAAGGAATGGTTTGGGGAAGACTATCTGAGGCTCTATCCACACCGTGATCACGTCGACGCGGAGTCAGCCGTCGCCCTCATCGACAAAAACGTACAGCTTCGGGACAAGCGTGTGCTTGACCTGGCGTGTGGCCCGGGAAGACACGCCGCACCGTTCGCCAAACGAGGTGCCAGCGTCACTGGGCTGGATCTGTCTGATACCCTGCTAAGGGTGGCAGCTTCTGAAGTACCCGAACTGGACCTCGTGCGCGGAGATATGAGATTCCTGCCTTTTGCCGATGAATCGTTCGACGTAGTAGTTAATCTCTTTACTAGCTTTGGGTACTTCGACGACGACGAGTGCCATGATGAAGTGCTACGCGAAGTCGCAAGGATCGTGAAAGGTGCAGGTGTTTTTGTGATCGACTATCTGAACGCTGGACATGTGATGGCGACCATAGTGAGTAACGAGCGAATTCAGGTCGATGGAGACTATGTGCGGATTACACGGCAAATAACGAGTGACAAGAAATTCGTCGTGAAGGAAATGCAGCAGGAAACCAATGGTAGAACGTTCATCGAAAGAGTCAGATTGTTCTCAGTCGAACAACTTCACAAGATGCTGCACAGCGCCGGATTCGTCATAAACCAACAGTTCGGCGACTATGCGGGAGGCTCGCTAGAGGACATGTCGCCGCGCGTGATACTGATAACTTCCCGTTCATGACATTCCATTTTGAGCCTCAGCCGATCGGCGCGATTCCGGCGTTCGACCTTTCGCTCACTGCCGCGCAGCGGGCACTTACTGTTCAGCCAGATCTCGAAACAGCATTCCTAGCCAGAGGTGAAGCCGAGAACAATTTGCGGCAGCTTCTCACACCGGGATCCTACTGTGTTACGACCGGTCAGCAGCCACTGCTGCTCCTCGGTCCACTGTTCACCGTCTACAAAGCTCTCTCTACAGCAGCCGTTGCCGCGAAGTTTTCCGCCGAGCTCGGCAAGCCGGTGATACCGGTGTTTTGGGTGGGGGGCGATGACCACGATTTTGCTGAAATGAATCACGTATTCATCCCCGGTCGTGACGCCTCCGTACAGCGCGTCGAACTGAGGCAACGAGTTCCCGCCGATCCTCTCACACCGGCGTATCGTGAGCCCGTAGGCAACGAGATCAACGAATTGCTTCGCAAAGTGATTGAGGCACAGCCGCGCTCAGAGTTCATACCCGACCTCGAACGATGGCTTGGCGCCGCATACAGGACCGACACGAACCTCGCGGATGCCTTTGCCGAGGCTCTGGCCGAACTACTCGGACGGTTTGGAGTAGTCGTTCTGAAGTCTTGGGACGAAGTCGTAAAGCGAGCAGCAGCCCCTTTGCTCGAGCAGGGGCTAAACAAGGCGAGCGAAATTCAGTCGGGACTGGAACGGCGCGCCACAGAGCTAAAGAGGGAAGGGCAGCGCATCCCTGTCAGAGTTAATGACCCTGCCACAACTGTCATGATTGAGGGCTCTCTGGGGAGAGACCGGCTAACCCTCGGCGATGACGGCGGTTTTGTCACACGGCGTTCCGGGGAGCTGTTTACCCTTGATCAACTGAGCGAGCTACTCCGGAGCGATCCGAGCCGCTTTTCGGGAAACGTGCTGCTCAGGCCGGTCATCGAGGCCGGCTTGCTTCCTACGCTGGCGTACCTCGGGGGAGGTGTCGAATTGGCATACCTGCCTCAGAGCGATCCAATCTACGAGACCCTTGAGATCATGCCGCAGCTGCGACTGCCCCGCTGGGCGGGTCGCGTTATCGAGCACCGAGTACAGAAAACCCTGGACAAATACGGAATCAAAGCGGACGACCTGGAAGGATCGGAAGGACGTTTGGAGACGGATTTAGTTAAGGACAGACTCAGTCCCGACACCGTCACTGCGCTCGAACGAGTCGCGGATGCGATTGAGACTCAATACGACAACCTCGGCAGGGAAGCCGTGCGCATCGACTCGACCCTCGAACGAAGCGTTGAATCCGCCCGCAACACGACCCTCGCCACGCTCAAGCGCCTCGAAAACAAGATTCTCCGCCACCTCAAAGATCGAGATGAAACCTTGGTAGCTCAGCTCATGAGGGCTCGGAACGAACTCTTTCCCGCCGGGAAGCCGCAGGAACGTGTCTTCGGCGTGATACCCTACCTCGCCCGGCACGGCGATCGGTTCCTGGACAGCGTTTTCGCCGAGTGTCTTGAGTGGGCAGCGGCTCTTGAACCCTCAGCACGCACGTCATAGAATCCGAACATGGGTATATGGACAGTCGGGCTCCTCGTCATATTGGTTGCATTGACGATCCCTCTTCTGGCGATCATTCTCGATTCGCGCGCAATACGGAACTTCCTCGAAGCGAGACAGGAAAGGACCCCCGTAAACAGCAAGCTGCACGGCAAAGTCGAGGCGTTGGAGGAGGAGGTCCAAGAGCTACAGCGCGGGTTCAAAACCCTGCAGGAAGAGACCCAGTTTATCCAGCGACTGCTCGAGAATCCGGCACACCGGCAGTCCCAGGAAACCGGATCTCCTGACGAAAGCTAGCCGGACATCTTCGAGGGTGACTTACCCGGCTACGAGGGTTGGAGCGGGAATCGTCGTTACGCGTCTCCTCGGGCTCCTCAGGGAACGGCTGTTCGCCCAGTACTTCGGTAACGGAGCCACGGCCGACGCCTTTAGAGCGGCCTTACGGATACCCAACGTAATACGGAATCTTCTCGGCGAAGGCACTCTCTCAGCCTCCTTCATTCCGGCATTCGCCGGCCTGATCGCCCGCGGTGACGAGGAAGGTGCCCGAAAACTCTCGAGCGTTGTTGCCTCACTCCTCATCGTGCTTGCGAGTCTGTCAGCGTTAGCGGGAATCGTTCTCGCCCCATTGATCGTGACAGCCGTGGCACCAGGATTCCCAGAGGAAACCAAGGCGCTTACCGTAACGCTCATCGAGATCATGTTTCCGATGTCAGGTCTCCTCGTTCTGTCGGCTTGGTGCCTAGCCGTCTTGAATACGCATCGGCGTTTTTTCCTTTCTTATTCTGCGCCAGCTATGTGGAATATCGCGCAGATCGCGACTCTCGTGGCGCTCGGCGCCTCGCTCCTAGGTACCAGACTCGTTGTTGCCTTGGCCTGGGGCGCTTTGGCAGGGGCGCTGCTCCAGTTGGTTGTTCAGCTCCCAGCCACGTTCAAACTTGTGGGCGTACCGCGATGGTCGCTGGATCTCGGGAACCCTGAGGCGCGGAGGGTGATAAGGGCATGGATCCCGATAGTCGTTGGCGCCGGAGTGCTGCAACTTTCTAGTGTAATCGACACACAGCTCGGATCACTCGTTGGTCAGGGGGCCGTGGCGATGCTGGGCTATGCGCAGCTCCTCGCGATCCTGCCAATCTCACTCTTCGGAATTAGCGTTGCCGCAAGCTCTCTTCCGGAACTAGCCCGGGACGTAGCGGGGGGGGACAGGGACGCTCTGCGGACTCGCATTGCGGATGGGGGAAGACAAATCAGCTATTTCGCCATTCCATCCGCTTTTCTGTTCGCCTCAATTGGATGGCTGGTGATCGCTTTGTTGTTTCAGACCGGCAAGTTCGGATCAGACGACACCGCACTGGTCGCTGGGGTGCTCGCCGCCTATTCCATAGGCCTACCGGGCCAGGCCATCGTGAAGCTACTGGCATCGGGACACTATGCGATGGGAGACACCCGCACTCCGGTCAGGATAGCAGCGATGTCGCTCGTTCTCTCTACCGGCCTCGCCATCCTCCTGATGCGGTACTTCGGAGCTGCCGGGATAGCTCTTGGATCATCAATTGCTATCTATCTGAACGTCGCACTGAACGCGAGGGCACTCTCGTCCAAGATTGGGTCGTTTACCGACAGGCCTTCTTTCAGGACTTTATCCGTAACCTTTGCTGGGGCTCTGGTTGCCACGGCAGCCGGTCTCCTCGCGGCCGACCTGCTCCAGTTCCAGACACTGTGGCTAAGAGCTCTAGCCACCCTAGGGACGTTCGGACTGACCTACTTGCTAGCAACCGCCGCTCTGAAGCATCCCGACGCGCGTCAAATCATGAAGGTAATCACCAGGTTAGGTTAGTAGTCGTGCCGGCATTACCCTCAGGACGCCTCGCCCGAAAGATCAATTCTCTCCCGAATGGTGCGGGTGTTTACCTCTGGAAGGACGCGGCTGGAAAGGTTCTCTACGTCGGTAAGGCAAAACGTCTCCGGCAAAGGGCGCGCAATTACTTCACGACCAACGCGGAGCAGAACCCCAAGCACAGAGCCTTGCTGCGGTTAGTCAGTGACATCGATTCCATAGTAGTTCCTTCGGAGGCGCAGTCCCTGCTGCTCGAAAACAATCTCATCAAGGAACACAAACCGCGATTCAACATCTTGCTCCGTGACGACAAGAGCTATCCGTTCATAGCCGTCACCTCAAGTGACCCCTTCCCGCGCGTGTTAGTCGTGCGGCGACGCGATATTCCGGGGGCTCGTTACTTCGGGCCGTACACAGACGTGTCGGTACTGAGAAAGACACTTGGCATGATACGGAAAATATTCACGGTCCGATCCTGCCATTATGCACTTCCTGACGACCGGCCCGAGCGACCCTGCCTCGACTATCACATCAACAGGTGCCTGGCCCCCTGCGTCGGCTTCCAAAGCGCAGCCGACTATGGATCCGTGATCGATGAAGTAGTTGCCTTCTTGGAAGGGAAAACGGTGGAAGTGCGAACACGGCTGAGAGAGCGCATGGTCGAAGCTTCCGCTAATCTCGAGTTCGAACGGGCAGGCGAACTGAGGAATTCGATACGCTGGCTGAAACAGCTGGAGGAACCCCGGGCGGTGGAAATCGTCGGTGGAGGGGACACTGACGCCTGCGGCTACGCCAGGGACGGGGACGACGCCGTCGGCGTTGTGCTACGCGTAAGAGAGGGGCGCTTGATCGCCCGGGAGGAGAGGTTTCTCCAAAACATCCAGCAAGAAAGCGATGCCGCGGTTCTGAGCTCTTTCCTGCTCCACCATTACTTACCCAGTTCCGACTGCGCAAGGAAACTGGTCCTCCCGTTTGAGCCCGATAATCTCGGCGAACTAGACGAGCTGACAGCTGACGTCCGCATATTCATTCCCCAGCGCGGCCACAATCGCGATCTCGTTAACCTGGCGGACCAAAACGCGCGCCACCTCATGGAATGCTTCCGTATCGAGTCCTTCGAGGCCGACGAGAGAGCCGAGGATCCGGTTTACGCTCTCGGCCGAGATCTCGGCCTTAGCGTAGTTCCGCGGAGCATCATATGCGTAGACATATCAACGAGTCAGGGGCGCGATACCGTCGGGGCCGTTGTATGGTTTGAAGCAGGTAGGCCGAAGAGATCGGAATACAGGCGGATGAAGATTAAAGGTGAGGGACAGCAAGACGACTGCGCAGCCATCGCTGAAGTAGTGGGGCGATACTTCACCAGACGCCTCAACGAAGGCAGGCCCCTGCCGGATCTCACATTCATTGACGGGGGAAAAGGACAGTTGGGAGCGGCACGTAAGGCGGCGCAGGACAGCGGAGTAGAAGTTCTGCTCGCGAGCATCGCTAAGAGAGAAGAGGAAATTTTCTTACCTGATCGACGGGAAAGTATCCGGTTGTCCAAGCGAGCCCCCTCTTTGCGGCTCGTGCAGCGCATTCGAGATGAGGCTCACCGGTTCGCGATAACCTACAGTCGCAAGCGTAAGACCCAGAGAACCTTCGATTCGCTGTTGCTTGGGATCTCAGGCGTGGGCCCAGCTCGCCGAAGATTACTGCTCAAACACTTCGGCAGCTTGGCGGGGATTCGATTGGCCACAGCAGAGGAAATCGCTGGACTTCCCGGGCTTTCCAAGCGTTTAGCCCACAAGATCCTAGATGGGATATCGGACTGAGGCGAACTGGAGCCTCAGCTGCTCCGAGTGCGAATTCAGAGGCGCGATTCGGGGACTAGACACGGTCTGTCTGCAGTGTTCCGCGCCACTGATGGTGTCCTACGACAGTAGAGGAATCTCTGCGGAGCGCCCAAACCTGGACGGACGTCCGTGGTCCATGTGGAGATACCGCGAATGGCTGCCGCTCTCGGACTCTGAACTTCCTGTAACACTTGGCGAGGGTTGCACTCCGCTCTTGCGCGCGAACGTACTGGAAGAACGGCACGGCCTAAGACGCGTGTATGTAAAGGACGAATCGCAGAATCCAACCGGCTCGTTCAAGGCGCGCGGTCTCTCGGTAGCTGTTACTCGGGCTGTCGCGGACGGGGCCGAGCGGT